>CAXUBN010000293.1:0-3576 GCA_964249255.1 uncultured Acetobacteraceae bacterium
GCCCCCGAGCAGGCCCGCACCTACCTCGTGTTCTTCGACTGGGACCGAGCCACCCTCACCGCCCGCGCCCGCGAGATCGTGGCACAGGCGGCGCAGGCCTCGACCCACGTGCAGACCACCCGGATCGAGGTGGGCGGCTACACCGACACCTCGTCGATCCATGGCGGGGTGCGGGGTGCCGCATACAACCAGGCGCTGTCGGTGCGCCGCGCCACGGGCGTGCAGGCCGAACTGGTGCGCGACGGCGTGCCCCGGGCGGCGATCACCATCCACGGCTACGGCGAGTCCCAGCCGCTGGTCGCCACCGGCCCGAACGCCCGCGAGCCTCAGAACCGCCGGGTGGAGATCGTCCTGCGATAGGCCTCGGTGGGCTGGGCGATCAGCCCAGCCCGGCGAACAGCGAGGTCGACAGGTAGCGTTCGGCAAAGGACGGCACGATCACCACGATCTGCCGGCCCTTCATCTCCGGCCTCCGCGCCAGCGTCAGCGCCGCGTGCAGCGCCCCCCCGGAGGAGATGCCGATCGGCATCCCCTCCATGCGGGCGCAGCGACGCGCGGCCGCGATCGCCTCGCGCTCCGAGACCGTCAGCACCCCGTCCAGCCCGTCCAGCTCCAGCACGCCCGGGCAGAAGCCGGGCCCGATGCCCTGGATGCCGTGCGGACCGGGCTCGTCGCCGTTCAGCACCGCGCTCTCGGTGGGCTCGACACCGTAGACCAGCAGCCCCGGCTTGCGCGGCTTCAGCGCGCGCGCGATCCCGGTGGCGGTGCCGCCGGTGCCGATGCCGGCCACCACCACGTCCACGCCGCCGTCGGTGTCCACCCAGATCTCCTCCGCCGTGGTGGCGGCGTGGATGTCGGGGTTGGCCGGGTTGTCGAACTGGCGCGGCATCCAGCTGTCCGGCGTCGTCTCCAGGATCTCATTGGCGCGCGCGATCGCGCCGGCCATGCCGAGCCGCGACGGGGTCAGCTCCAGCTGCACGTCCATCAGCCGCAGCATCTTGCGCCGCTCGATCGAGGCGCCCTCCGGCATGGTGACGATCAGCCGGTAGCCGCGCGCGGCGGCAACGAAGGCCAGTGCGATGCCGGTGTTGCCCGAGGTAGGCTCCACCAGCACGGTGTGGCCGGGCCGGATCAGCCCGTCCCGCTCGGCCGACAGCAGCATGGCGGCGCCGATGCGGTCCTTGACCGAGCCCAGCGGGTTGAAGAACTCCAGCTTCAGCGCGATCCGCGCCTCCACCCCGTCCTCCCGCGCCAGCCGCGACAGCGCCACCAGCGGGGTGCCGCCCACCGTGTCCACGATGCTGTCGTAGATGCGCCCGCGCGGCGCCGCGGCGAAGGCGGGCGGCTCGGCATGGACCGGGGTCTGGCCCGGGGTGTGGACCCGTTCGATGCGTGACATCCCCACCATATAACACCAACCTGCAGCGTGGATAAGCGGCAGCCCGTCTGCTATGCAGGACACAAGATCAACAGGGCGCGGTGCCGGCAGGAACGGGGCCGGCGGGGGTGGGGAACGGATGCTGCTTCGTCGGGACCGGGCGATGATCGCGGTGCTCATCATGCTCGACGTCGCGTTCCACGCCGGGCGCACCGGCACGGTCAGCGCCGCCGACATCGCCGAACGCGCCGGTCTGGCCCGCCGCGGCATCGAGCCGCTGCTGCAGTGCCTGTCGCGCTCAGCGCTGCTGGAGAGCGTGCGCGGGCCGCGCGGCGGCTACCGGCTCGGCCGGCCGCGCCGCGACATCCGGCTGTCCGACGTGATCGCGGTGGCGGTGTCCGATGAGATAAAGGCCGGAGACGCCAAGACCGCGGAAGCCAAGGCTGGGGCCGGCACCGAGGACGGCCCGATCGGCGAGCTGTTCGGCCGCGTGGTGGAGCCGGTCTGGCGCGAACTGGACGATGCTCTGCGCATGCGGCTGCAGGGTCTGACGCTGGACGACCTGGTGCGCCGGGCCGAGACCGCCGGCCTGCGCCGGCCCCTGGCGGAGCCGATCAGCTTCTCCATATAACGACGGAGCGCCGCGCGCCCCGTCGAACCACGGCGCGGCGTCGTGGTCATGGGACCGGCGATGACGATCATGCGTCAGACCGCCGGGCCGGCCTCGGCTCATTCCGCAGGATCCGCATCGTGCCAGACCAGTCCGTCGCCGCCCCGCCGCCACCGCCCGCCGCCGCGAAGAAGCCGACCGGCGTCGAGACCCTGAAGGAGTCGAGCGACGGCCTGCGCGGACGGCTGGCCGCCGAGCTGGCCGAGGGCGGCGTCCAGGTCAGCGAGGATGCCTACAACCTGCTGAAGTTCCACGGCAGCTACGAGCAGTTCGACCGCGACACCGCCACCGCGCTGAAGCAGCAGCGGCTGGAAAAGGACTACCAGTTCATGGTGCGGGTGCGCATGCCCGGTGGCATGCTCACCGCGGCGCAGTACCTGGCGCTGGACGGCATCGCCGACACGCACGCCAACGGCACGCTGCGCATCACCACGCGTCAGGCGATCCAGCTGCACGGCGTGCTGAAGGCGGCGCTGAAGCCGTCGGTCGCCGCCATCAACCATACCCTGCTCACCACCATGTCGGCCTGCGGCGACGTGGTGCGCAACATCCTGACCACCTCGGCGCCGCACCGCGACCCGCGGCACGTGCGGCTGCGCGCCGACGCGCGGATGCTGTCGGAGGCGCTGCTGCCCAGGAGCCGCGCGTACCACCAGATCTTCCTGGACGAGGAGCCGGTCGCCGGCGCCGACGAGACCGAGACGCTGTACGGGTCCACCTACCTGCCGCGCAAGTTCAAGGTCGGCCTCGCGCTGCCGGAGGACAACAGCGCCGACATCCTGTCCAACGACGTGGCCGCGGTCGCCCTGTTCAACGAGTCCGACACCCTGCTCGGCTACAACGTCGCGGTCGGCGGCGGGCTGGGCATGACGCACAACCGGGCCAACACCTTTCCGCGCCTGGCCTCGCCGCTGTGCTTCGTGGGTCCGGACGGGCTGCTGCCGATCATCGAGGCGGTGGTCCGGCTGCAGCGCGACCATGGCGACCGCACCGACCGCCGCCGCGCACGGCTCAAGTACGTGGTCGCCGACCGCGGCCTGCCCTGGGTGTTCGAAGCCCTGCAGGCCTACCACGGCGCCCCCCTGGAGCCGCCGCGGCCAATGCCGAAGCTGCACATTCCGGAGATCCTGGGGTGGCACGAGCAGGGCGATGGGCGGTGGTGGCTGGGCGTGCCGGTGCCCTCCGGACGCATCGCCGACAGCGACACCGTCACGCTGCGCAGCGCGCTGCGCGAGATCGCGCAACGGTTCGGGTTCGACATGGTGATGACCGGACAGCAGGACGTGCTGCTGTGCGACGTCCGGCCGGCGGACCGCGACGCGGTCGACGCGATGCTGGCCGCGCACGGCGTGGTGCCGGCCACCGCGCTGTCCACCTTCTCGCGCTACGCCCTCGCCTGCCCGGCGCTGCCGACCTGCGGACTGGCGCTGGCGGAGGCCGAGCGGGTGCGCGAGCCGATCGTGGCGCAGCTGGAAGCGCTGCTGCGCCGCCACGATCTCGAGAACCGCCGCATCAGCCTGCGCATCAC
>CAXUBN010000294.1:0-3257 GCA_964249255.1 uncultured Acetobacteraceae bacterium
GCGTCGGACGCCGCCGCCGCCGAGCGCCGCGCGCGCCGCCGCATGCTGCCGCTGGTGGCGCCGGCGGTAGGCGTGCTGCTGGTGTGGATGATCGTCCCGCTGGTGATGACGCTGTGGTTCTCGGTGCAGCGCTACAACCTGCTCAACCCGACGCTGCACGGCTTCGCCGGCCTCGAGAACTACCAGTACCTGGTCACCGATCCGGACTTCTGGGCATCGCTGGCGAACACGCTGGTGCTGGTGGGCGCGGTGCTGGTGGTGACCGTGGGCGGCGGCACGCTGCTGGCGGTGCTGTTCGACCAGCCCTTCGCCGGCAAGGGCGTTGCCCGGGTGCTGGCCATCTCGCCCTTCTTTGTCATGCCGACGGTCAGCGCGCTGATCTGGAAGAACCTGATGCTGCATCCGATCTACGGCATCGCGGGCTTCGTGTGGCGCACGCTGGGCCTCGCCCCGGTGGACTGGTTCGCGACCTACCCGCTGGCGAGCGTGATTGCCATCGTCTCGTGGGAATGGCTGCCGTTCGCGCTGCTGATCCTGCTGACCGCGGTGCAGTCGCTCGACCATTCGCAGGTCGAGGCGGCACGGCTCGACGGTGCCGGCGCGGTGCAGCAGTTCCGCTACATCACGCTGCCGCATTTGTCCCGCGCGATCAGCGTCGTGGTCATGATCGAGACGATCTTCCTGCTGACCGTGTTCGCCGAGATCTTCGTGACCACGTCGGGCGGTCCGGGCAACGCCACCACCAACCTCGCCTTCCTGATCTATGCGCGGGCGCTGCTGCAGTTCGACGTCGGCGGCGCGTCCGCAGGCGGCGTGGTGGCGATCGTGCTGGCCAACATCGTGGCCCTGTTCCTGGTGCGCTCGATCGGCCGGCGGATGGACATCTGAGATGCGACGCTCCCTGCCCAAGCGCGTCCTCGTGCTGCTGGCCGGCTGGACGGTGGCGCTGCTGCTGTTCTTCCCGATCCTCTGGATGGTGCTGACCAGCTTCAAGACCGAGATCGCCGCGATCTCGACCCCGCCGCACCTGTTGTTCCATCCGACGCTGGCGGCCTACGCCGAGGTGCAGGCCCGGTCCGACTACGGGCGCTTCGCGCTGAACAGCATCCTGATCTCGGTCGGCGGCACCGCGATCGCGATCGCGCTTGCGATCCCGGCCGCCTACGCGATGGCGTTCCACCCGACCAAGCGCACCCGCGGCACGCTGCTGTGGATGCTGTCGACCAAGATGCTGCCGCCGGTCGGCGTGCTGGTGCCGATCTACCTGCTGTTCAAGAACACCGGCCTGCTCGACACCCGGATCGGGCTGGTCGGCATGGACGCGCTGATGAACCTGCCGATCGTGGTGTGGATGCTGTTCACGTTCTTCCGCGAGATGCCGAAGGATATCCTGGAGGCCGGGCGGATGGACGGTGCCGGCACCTGGGGCGAGGTGTGGCACCTGCTGCTGCCGCTCACCGTGCCGGGCGTCGCGTCCACCGCGCTGCTGTCGCTGATCCTGTGCTGGAACGAGGCGTTCTGGAGCCTCAACCTGTCCTCGGCGAACGCGGCGCCGCTCACCGCCTTCATCGCCTCGTACTCCAGTCCCGAGGGGCTGTTCTTCGCCAAGCTTTCGGCCGCATCCACCATGGCGGTGGCGCCGATCCTGGTGTTCGGCTGGTTCAGCCAGCGCCAGCTGGTGCGCGGCCTGACCTTCGGCGCCGTGAAATAGGAGTGATCCGATGGCAACCCTGTCGCTGCGCGGCGTGCGCAAGAGCTATCAGGCGGGCGTCGACACCATCAAGGGCATCGACCTTGACGTCGCAGACCGCGAGTTCGTGGTGTTCGTGGGTCCGTCCGGCTGCGGCAAGTCCACTCTGCTGCGCATGATCGCGGGGCTGGAGGACATCACCGCAGGCGACCTGCTGATCGACGGCACCCGCGTGAACGACGTCGATCCCGCCAGCCGTGGGCTGGCCATGGTGTTCCAGAGCTACGCGCTCTACCCGCACATGACGGTCGCCGACAACATGGGCTTCGCGCTCAAGCTCGCGGGGCGGCCGAAGGTGGAGCGGGACGCCAAGGTGGCCGAGGCGGCGCGCATCCTGCAGCTGGAGCCGCTGCTGGACCGGCGGCCGCGGGCGCTGTCGGGCGGGCAGCGGCAGCGCGTGGCGATCGGGCGCGCGATCGTCCGCGAGCCGCGCGTGTTCCTGTTCGACGAGCCGCTGTCCAACCTGGACGCCGCGCTGCGCGGCCAGATGCGCATCGAGCTGCTGCGCCTGCACGACGCGCTCGCCGCCACCATGATCTACGTCACGCACGATCAGGTCGAGGCGATGACCATGGCCGACAAGATCGTGGTGCTGCAGGCCGGCCGGGTCGAGCAGGTCGGCACGCCGATGGAGCTGTACAACCGGCCGGCCAACCTGTTCGTGGCCGGGTTCATCGGCTCGCCGCGCATGAACCTGCTGCCCGGCACGGCCGGCATCGCGGAGTCGGACGGGCACGTGCCGGTGACGCTGGCCGGCGGCAGCGGCGTCTGGGTACGACCGGCCCGGGCGCCGGTGCCCGGCAGCGCGGTGACGCTCGGCATCCGGCCCGAGGCGCTGCACGCGACGGCGGATGGGCCGTTCGCCGGCACCGCACGGCTGGTCGAGCGGCTGGGTGGGCTGACGCTGGTGCACGTCACGCTGGAGAGCGGCGAGGCGCTGGTGGCGCAGTTCGACGGCAACGATCCGGTGCAGCCGCATGGCGCGATCCGGCTCGGGGTCGACCCGACGGCCTGCCACCTGTTCGATGCCGATGGGCTGGCGCTGGAGCGGGCGGCGCCTCACGACGCCCAGGGGCTGGAGTTGACGGCGTCATTGGCTGGCGCCGAGTCTTGATTGCCCACCCCAAGGCCAAGGGCCCTGCCCTTGGATCCCGCCAAAGGCTGAGCCTTTGGAAACCGTTTCTTGAACGATTGGATTCTCAAGGCTCCGCCTTGAGCGGGTCCAGGGCAGAGCCCTGGCCTTCGAAAGGCTGACCCAGGATGTACCTCGGCATCGACCTCGGCACCTCGTCGGTCAAGGCGGTCTTGGTCGACGGGGCGCAGGCGGTGCTGGCCAGTGCCAGCCGGCCGCTCACGGTGCAGCGGCCGGCTCCCGGCTGCAGCGAGCAGGACCCCGAGGACTGGCTGGCGGCGACGCTGGCGGCGGTGGACGCAATCGCGGCCGAGCGGCCGCGCGAGCTGGCGGCGACGCGGGCGATCGGCCTGTCCGGGCAGATGCACGGCGCGG
>CAXUBN010000294.1:3267-3571 GCA_964249255.1 uncultured Acetobacteraceae bacterium
GCGGTGACCGGCAACCCGGCGATGCCGGGCTTCACCGCGCCGAAGCTGCTGTGGGTGCGGCGCCATGAGCCGGAGCTGTTCGCGCGGGTGGCGACCGTGCTGCTGCCCAAGGCGTGGCTGCGGTTCCGCCTTACCGGCGAGCGGATCGAGGAGATGTCGGATGCGTCGGGCACGCTGTGGCTCGATGTCGGACGGCGCGACTGGTCGGACGGGGCGCTGGAGGCGACCGGGCTGTCGCGCGCGGCGATGCCGCTTCTGGTGGAGGGCAGCGCCCCGGCCGGGCAGCTCGATGCCGCCAGCGCGG
>CAXUBN010000295.1:0-3552 GCA_964249255.1 uncultured Acetobacteraceae bacterium
CGACCTCGGTGAACTTGGTCGCCTCCACCTTCAGGAACGGCGCCTGCGCCAGCCGGGCCAGGCGGCGGGCGATCTCGGTCTTGCCGCAGCCGGTGGGCCCGATCATGAGGATGTTCTTGGGCACCACCTCGTCGCGCATGCCGTCCGGGAGCTGGGCGCGGCGCCAACGGTTGCGCAATGCGATCGCCACCGCCCGCTTGGCGTCGGCCTGGCCGACGATGTAGCGGTCGAGCTCGGAGACGATCTCGCGGGGCGAAAAGGTCGGTACGTCCATCACCGCGGCTCTCCCAGCGTTTCCACGATCACCGAATGGTTGGTGTAGACGCAGATCTCGGCGGCGATCCTCATGGAGCGACGGGCCACCTCCTCGGCATCGATCCCATCCACGGTCATCAGCGCGCGTGCCGCCGACAGGGCATAGTTGCCGCCGGAGCCGATCGCGATCACCCCGTCCTCCGGCTCCAGCACGTCGCCGTTGCCGGTCAGCGTGAAGGAGCGGGTGTCGTCGGCCACCGCCATCATCGCCTCCAGGCGGCGCAGGTAGCGATCGGTGCGCCAGTCCTTGGCCAGTTCGACGCAGGCGCGCTCGAGTTGGCTCGGGTAGCGCTCGAGCTTGGCCTCCAGCCGCTCCAGCAGGGTGAAGGCATCGGCGGTGGCGCCGGCAAAGCCGGACAGGATGGTGCCATTTGGGCCGATGCGGCGCACCTTGCGGGCGTTGCCCTTGATCACGGTCTGGCCGAGCGTGACCTGTCCGTCGCCCGCCATGGCGACCTGGCCGCCGCGCCGCACGCACAGGATGGTGGTGCCATGCCAACCGATCGGGTCATGGCCTTGCGTGGGGGTGATCTGCATGACGGATCAGATGGCGCGAACTCCCAGCGGTGCAAGCGGTCCGCTTGTCCACCCGAGCCAGCATGCCCGCTCCTCGGATCTTTACTTGATCTCCGCCACGGTCTGATCGTCCGGGCGCCCTGATATGGCGGGATCCATCATCGTGCCCGTCTGGTGGCTGTCGAACCGATCGCGTGGCCTCAGAGGCTACTCGCGCCTGGCTTTATGAGCCACGACAGACGACACGTTGACTACGTGGCGAACACCTCGGATCACCGTTCATGAGGCTCTCCGCGAGCATCGGACCGGCAGACCCCTTAGGCGGCCTGTGCGCCCATCATCCGCTGTGCGGTCCGTATCAGCGCGCTGGGCAGGAATGGCTTGTGCATCAGCGTTTCGCGCTCGCTGAGAACGTGGTCGCGGGCGGCATCGGGCCGCCCGGTGATGTAGATCACCGAGATCCCCGGCAACAGCATCTGCGCGATCGCCGCCACCACGAAGCCACTGCGTCGCGTGCCGAGATCGAGGTCGGTCACCAGCACGCTCGGCGCGTGGTCCGCCCGCAGCGCCTCCAGCGCCTCCGCCTCGGCGCCGGCACCGATCACGTCGATGCCCTCGTCGAGCAGGGCGTCCACCAGGGTCATCCGCACCAACGGATCGTCGTCGAGAACCAGCAGGTCGCACATGGCAGCGGTCGGCCCTTGAACGGTCACACGCCGATCAAGACTCGGCAGCAGCCCTTGGTTGCATCGCACGTCAAGGCATCAAGGATCGTCGTGTCTCACCTGCAACGACGATCTCGATCCACCCAACGCACCCGCCGCCATCGGCAGGCACGGCTTGGGGCGTGCGCCCTCGCCCAGCGCCGTGCGCAGCCGGATCGCGCCGTCACCCTGCTGCATAAAGCCATAGACCATGGACAGGCCAAGCCCAGTACCATGGCCGATCTCCTTGGTGATGAAGAACGGCTCGAAGATGTGGTTGGCCATGCCTGGCTTATGCCGCAACCGGCCGTCGGCATCGCCGACCAAGCCGAGATAACGGTCGCCTGGCACCATCGCCGGCAAACCAGGATACAGCCCCTCGTTGGGTAGGATCACCGTCCCCCGCCCACCGAGCAACCGGAAAACTCTTGCTGATGGGCCACCCGCAGGTGCCACACCGGCAGCCGAGGGCATATCGGCGGGATGGACGGGTGATCGGCCAGCGTGAACATCAGAGCTATACTGGTCATCCTCGGGACTTTTGGGTCGAGCAAATGGAATGGCGCCGCCGAGGTCAATCTGCGCCGATGGATCGCGAGCGTGTTGACCAAACCCCGCCCTCCATGAGAACGTAATGGGAACAAAGCAGGCTGAGGCAGGAGCCGTCCCATGGTTGCGCGTCCGAACTTCATCGAGTTGCCATCACGCGACATCGACGGTGCCCGCGCCTTCTACGCGGCCGCGTTCGGATGGGAGCTGGTGGGCTACGGATCGAGCTATGCCTGCACGCTGACCGGCGACGTAGACGTGGGGCTGCAGGCGGATCCGGCCGAGATGACGCGCACCCCGCTCGCCGTGATCCAGGTGGACGACCTGGAGGCGGCGCTGGTGCAGGTGGTCAACGCCGGCGGCCGCATCGTGCGACCGATCTTCGGCTTCCCGGGTGGCCGCCGGTTCCAGTTCACCGACCCCAACGGCAACGAGCTTGCCGCGATGCAGGCCGATCCGACTTGAAGGGGATCGCCGACCCGTGATCCTGATCCACAGGGTGATGTCAAACGTCCGGCGGACGGAAACACCGGAAATGATCTTCCCCAACACGGTCCGGTCCATGGCGCTTATATCCGTGGCCTGCTTCTGCTGCACCGAAGCCCGGGCGGATGCGACGCTGACCTGCCGATATCGGCCGGCGGCCTCGATCGAGGCGATCGGTGTCCATCAAACGTTCACCGGCACGATCAACGGTCACACGGCCGTGGTCAGGACGCCCCGTCCCGACGGCCCGTGGTCGGGACAGCTCCAGGTGCGCATATCCCTCCCGGGCTCCACCGTGTGGCGCGACGGCCATTCGTTTCCGGCGACATACGGTCCGAGCGCCGTCACCTGGAAGCAGGTGGATGGGACGGGCTCCAACAAATATGCGGTCGATCGGGTGAATGGCGACCTGTATCATTGGCGGAACGGACGGATCGTCGAGGGCGGACGCTGCGCGGGTACGGCCTACCCGTTCTAGACGGCCCGCCGGTCAGGGGCGGGTGGTCAGCCGCGAAGGCTGAACCCTTCCGGCACCAGCAACCCGAACGACAGCAGCACGCGCCGGCGTTCGCCCGCCGCCGGCTCCGAGCTGTGCAGGCTGCTGCTCGGGAAGAAGCACAGCAGCGTATGCTCGGCGACGTCGAACGGCAGGCCGCCGATGATCGGCCGCCCGCCCGCGTCCGGAAGCTGCAGGAACAGGTTGCAGCGCAGATGGCGGGTGCCGGCGGGCGTGCTGTCGGTGTGCGGATGCACCGCGCCGCCGTCCGAGATGATGCTGAGGTAGTTGGTCAGCACCGGCTCGAGCGCGCTGGCGGCGTGTCCGGCGGCGTGGAGGCGCGCCCGTTCCGCCACCGCGGCGTGCAGCGCAGGCTGTTCCGGCAGCAGGTGCACGCGCAGGAAGCTGCGGCCGGGGCCGTTGCTCCGCAGAAACGGCGCCATGCGCCAGGCCCAGCGCAGCAGCTCGCTCGCCTCGGCCGCGGTG
>CAXUBN010000296.1:0-2030 GCA_964249255.1 uncultured Acetobacteraceae bacterium
GTTACATGGGGCGCGCGGCGGCGCCGGCGCCGCCGATCGTTCCCGTTCGTTCGATTCCTACCCGACTGGACCCTTTCCATGAAGCTGCTCACCCTGATCGGCGGCACCGTCGGCGCCGGTCTGGCGATCTGGCTGCTGGCCCGGTACGGGTTCGGCCACGTGCTGGCGCTGCTGGAGCAGGCCGGCTGGGGCATCCTCCTCGTGATGGGCTTTCACCTAGTGCAGATGCTGTTCTCGGCGCTGGCCTGGCGCACGATCGCCGGCCCTACCGCGCCGCAACCGTCGCTGGCGGACTTCGTGCTGCTGCGCTGGGTGCGGGAAGGGGTGAACAGCCTGCTGCCGGTGGCGCAGGTCGGCGGCGAGTTCGTGGTGGTGCGGCTGCTGGGCCGCCGCGGCGTGCCCCTGGCGGACGCGGCGGCCGGCACGGTCAGCGACCTCACGATCGAGATGCTGACCCAGATCCTGTTCACGATCACGGGCCTGGCCCTGCTGCTGCACCTGCTCGGCCGTAGCGCCGTCACCGACGAGGTGGCGGGCGGGCTCGGCGTCGCCGTGGCGCTGGGGGCGGCCTTCCTGGCCAGCCAATGGTTCGGGCTGGCCCGCCTGATCGAGGCCGGGCTGACCCGGCTCGCCGCCAGCTTCGGCTGGAACGGCATCGAGGGTATCGGCGGGCTGCACGACCGGCTGCTCGGGCTCTACCGGTCGCCGTCGCGGGTGTTGGGGTCGGCCATCCACCAGTCGGTGTCCTGGCTGCTGGGGGCGGTCGAGGTGTGCCTGGCGCTGCATGTGCTGGGACATGATCGGGGCCTGGGACCCGGCCTGGTGATCGAGAGCCTCGGCCAGGCGGTGAAGGCGGCCGGCTTCGTCGTGCCGGCGGCGCTCGGCGTGTCGGAGGGCGGTTTCGTGGTGGTGGGCAGCCTGTTCGGCCTGCCGCCGGCGGTGTCGATCGCGCTGGCCCTGATCAAGCGGCTGCGCGAGATCGCGCTGGGGCTGCCCGCGCTGGCGGCCTGGCAATGGCTCGACCGGCGTTGGCCTGCCCTGCCAGTGGAGGGGCAGGTGAACGGGATCGCGACGGTTGATGCGCATTCGGCTTCCGCCCGCGGAACCGTGAGGGAAGCCATGCTCGAGTGCGGGGACGCGTCGTGAACGATACCTGGAGCCATTGGCTGGCGCGCGGCGCGGTGCGGCCGCTGCTGGGCACCGGCGTCACCCCCAACCACCTCACCACGCTGCGCCTGCTGACCGGGCTCGGTGCCTGCCTGTGCCTGGCGCTGCACCCGATGCTGCCCGTGTGGGGCGGCCTGCTGTGGGTGCTGTCCGCGTTCCTGGACCGCGCCGACGGCGAGTTCGCACGGATCTCCGGCACCACCAGCGCCGCCGGCCACCGATACGACTACCTGGTCGACAATGCCGTCACCGCGCTGTTCTTCGTGGCCATCGGCATCGGGCTGCGCGGCGCGCATGGGCTCGGCGACTGGACCGTAGCGCTGGGCCTGCTCGCAGGCGGCACCCTCCTGTTGTGCAACTGGATGGCCGAGTTCTACGAGAACCGGGTGCCGAACCGGCGGGTCCTCGCCGGCGGCTGGGGCTTCCATCCCGACGACGCGCTCTACCTGCTGGGTCCGGCCGCCTGGCTCGGGCTGCTGCTGCCGCTGCTGGTCGGGTCCGTGGTCGGCACCGCCGTGATGGCCGTCGTGATCGCGGTCCGGTTGTTGCGGTTGCCCAGGCCCCAACCCGCATCCCCGTCCGGCCCCCTGCATCCTGCCGCCCGTCGGTCGGCCTGACCTCGATGTCCGAACCGCTCGGCCGCCTGGCCGCCCTTTGCTCGCGCCGCGCGATCCTGGTCTCGGCGCTGGCCCTGCTGCTGGCGGTGGGCGCGGTGTTCGCCACCGCCACCCGGCTCAGCGTCACCACCGACACCGGCGGCCTGTTCTCGGCCAAGCTCGCCTGGAAGAAGCGCCAGCATGAGCTGCAGACCGACTTCCCGCACGGCGAGGACCAGCTGGTCGCGGTGATCGAGGGCGACATCC
>CAXUBN010000296.1:2040-3535 GCA_964249255.1 uncultured Acetobacteraceae bacterium
ACATCCCGGAGGAGGCCGCCGTGACCGCGGCCGAGCTGGCGAAGCGCCTCGGCGCGGACACGAGGCACTTCAAGCTGGTCCGCACCCCGGACCAGGTGCCGTACCTCCAGCGGAACGCGCTGCTGTTCCTGGACGCGAAGCCGCTCGGCGACCTGCTCGAGAAGACCATCGACGCGCAGCCGTTCCTGGGCCAGCTCGCCGCCGACCCGTCGGCGCGCGGCCTGTTCGGGGCGCTGGCGCTGATCGGGGAGGGCGCCCGGCGCGGGCAGGCCAACCTCCAGAGCTTCGCCGCTCCGCTGGAAGGCTTCGCGCAGAACCTGTCGGCCGCCGCCGCCGGCCATCCGGCGCCGCTGTCCTGGCAGCGCCTCCTGTCGGGTTCCCTCAGCGACCTCGGCGGCCGCTACCAGTTCGTGGTGACGCAGCCGCGGCTCGACTTCGGCTCGTTCCAGCCCGGCGGCGCCGCCACCGCCGCCATGCGGCATGCCTACTCGGACCTGGAGTTCGTCAAGTCCGGCCATGCCCGGGTCTTCCTCACCGGCCAGGTGGCGCTGGACGACGAAGAGTTCGCCACCGTGGCGCAGGGCATGGTGGCCGGCCTGATCGGCTCACTCGTCCTGGTCAGCCTGTGGCTGATCCTGGCGGTGCGTACCTGGCGGGTGATCGTGCCGATCCTCCTGACGCTGGTGCTGGGGCTGTTGTTCACCACCGGCTTCGCAGCGCTGGCGGTGGGCACGCTGAACCTGATCTCGGTGGCGTTCGCGGTGCTGTTCGTGGGCATCGCGGTGGATTTCGGCATCCAGTTCTCGGTGCGCTACCGCGCGCAAATGCTGCCGGACGGCACCCGCCCGCCGCACGAGGCGGCGCTGGCGATGACCGGGCGCGAGACCGGCGTGCAGATCCTGATCGCCTCGCTGGCCACCGCCGCCGGCTTCCTGGCCTTCACGCCCACCGCGTTCGTGGGCGTGGCGCAGCTGGGATTGATCGCCGGCGTCGGCATGCTGATCGCGTTCGCCAGCACGCTGACCGTGCTGCCGGCGCTGCTGACGCTGTGCCGGCCGAAGCCGCTGGCGGGCGAGATGGGCTTCCGCTGGGCGCGGCCGCTGGACCGCGCGGTGCGTCGCCGGCGGGTGCCGATCCTGGCCGGCTTCGCGGTGCTGGCGGTGGCGGGTGCGGGCTGCATCCCGCTGCTGCGCTTCGATGGCGACCCGCTGCACACCAAGAACCCCCATGCGGAGTCGATGCGCACGCTGCACCTGCTGATGGCCGATCCCGTCACCTCGCCCTACAGCGCCGAGATCCTGACGCCCGACCTCGCGGTGGCACGGTCGCTCGTGCCACGCTTCCAGGCGCTGCCGCTGGTGCACGACGTACTATACCTCGACAGCTTCGTGCCGACCGACCAGCCGGCCAAGCTGGCCCTCATCGCCGACGCGGCACAGATCCTGCTGCCCACGGTGGCGACCGCCCCCTCACAACCCGCACCGGACGCGGCGGC
>CAXUBN010000297.1:0-3518 GCA_964249255.1 uncultured Acetobacteraceae bacterium
CAGCCGGCCGCGGCGTCCGTCGGGGAGCCCGCGCTGGCCGGCTGAGGACCGCCCGGTTTCCGATCAGGCGTCGGCCATCTCGATCCGCGGAAGGAGAAGGTCCGCCGGGATGTGCCATTCACGACTGAGCAGCGCGATCATCTCCACGGTCAGCCGCCGCTTGCCGGACAGGATCTCCGACGCTCGTGACCTCGAGCCCAGGAGGCTCGCCAAGTCCCCCTGGCCCAGCCCCCTTTGCTCCATGACGAACCTGAGCACATCGATCGGCTCCGCGGGCGGGATGGGATGGTGCCTTGCCTCGTAAGCCTCGATCAACGTCGCGAGGACATCGAATCGATCGCCCTCCGCGCTTCCCGGTTCGGGCTCATCGTCAAAATACCGCTCGATCTCCTTCACTGCCCAGGCGAGGGACGCGTCGTCCCGAATGGGTCGGATGTTCATGTTCATTCCCACGATGTGTTCAGACGCTCATGACGATGGCTGCCAACCTGGCCCACATGACGGACGGACTCACCCGACTGTTTCCGGATCGATCTTGTCATAGTCTTCGTGCGTCCCAATGAACTTGATGAGCACGCGCTTGTGGCGATAGGCGATGCGGACGACGAGCCGAAACTTGTTGCCGCCGATGTCGAAGATCACGCGATTGTCGGCGACGAAGTCCGCCGAGTTGAAGCTTTCCCTGATCTGAGCCGGTTCCGACCACACGGCGTGCGATACCAGGCCATGCCACGCACGCAGCGGCGCCTCCGCCTGAGGATGCCGGCTCCAGAACTCCCTCAGGACGCGATGCGTGATGATCTGCATCGCGGCGGATATAAGCTGTTCCCATTATGGGATCAAGATTTGTTCCCGGATTGGGATATCCCGTTCGGCATGGTCACCGTCCGATCCGGATCGGCCTTCACGATGATGCGCCTCGCTGGTCCCGGTCATCCAGACTGCCCAAGCTTGACACGATCGGATGCGCGCGGATGGTCCTGGGATGGCAACCGGCGAGGCGATCCAGGTGAAGTCAGTTGAGCGGCACGGCACGATATCGCGCTGCCTGAAGCGACGGGCACGGGTGGCCCTGCTCTTCGGCTCGCTCGCCCTTCATCCCGGTTCGGCATCGGCCGCCGATGCCGCCGCCTTCTCGCCGTGGGGCTTCGACCTGCCCGGGCGCGACACCGCGATCACCCCCGGCGACGACTTCTTCGGCTATGCCGACGGCGCCGCGGTGGGGCGCATCGCCATCCCGGCGGACCATTCCGCCTGGGGCTCGTTCAACATCCTGACCGAGCTGTCGCGCAGCCGGGTGGGGGACATCCTCCAGGGGCTCGCCGCCCACCCTGCCGCCGAGCCGCGGACGACCGAGGAGAAGCTCGGCGCCTTCTATGCCGCCTTCCTGGACGAGAAGGGGGTCGAGGCGCTGGGTGCCGCGCCGCTGGGGCCGGACCTCGCCGCCATCCGCGCGGTCACCGACCGCACCCGCCTCGCCGTTCTGCTGGGGCAGGCGCAGGACGGCTACGGGTACTCGCTGTTCGGCCTGTCGGTGGCGCCCGACGCGAACGATCCCACCCGGTCCACGATCCAGATCGACCAGGGCGGCACCGGCCTGCCGGACCGCGACTACTACCTGCGGCCGGAGTTCGCCGCCAAGAAGGCCGCCTACGGGGCCTACGTCGCCCGGATGCTGGGCCTGGCCGGCTGGCCCGACCCCGCCGGCTCGGCCGCCGCCGTGCTCGGGTTCGAGACGGCGCTGGCGCAGGTGCAGTGGGCGCGCGCCGACGTGCGCGACCCGGTCCGCATCTACAACCCCCTCACGGTGGCGGCCCTCGTGGCGCAGGCGCCGGAGTTCGACTGGCGCGCCTTCTTCGCCAGCGCCGAGCTGCCGCGGGACGGCGCCGTGGTGGTGACCGAGAACACGGCGGTCCTGGCGGAGGCACGTCTGGCCGCCGCCACCGACCTCGCCACGCTGCGCGCGTGGCTCGCCTTTCACCTGGTCGACAACGCCGCCGGCGAGCTGCCCGCGCGCTTCGTCGCCGCCAGCTTCGACTTCCACGGCCATACCCTGTCCGGCCAGCCGCAGCTGGAGCCGCGGCCGAAGCGCGCCGTCATCGCCACCACCGCGGCCATGGGCATGGCGGTGGGCCGGGCCTATGTCGCGCGCTGGTTCCCGCCCGAGCGCAAGCGACAGATGCAGGTGCTGACCGCCGAGCTGAAGGCGGTGTTCCGCACCCGGCTGGCCGGGAACCCGTGGATGGACCCGGCCACCCGGCAGGCGGCGATCGCCAAGCTCGACAACCAGCTGATCCTGATCGGCTATCCCGACACATGGCGCGACTACGCGGGCCTCCTGGTGCGGCCAGGCGACCTGTACGGCAACACCGCGCGCGCCACGGCGTTCGACTGGGCCTGGCAGCGCGGCCATCTCGGCCGGCCGGTCGACCGCTCCGAGTGGGGCATGCCGCCGCAGACGGTGAACGCCTACAACGCGCCGCACTTCGACGAGGTGGTGTTCCCGGCCGCCATCCTGCAGCCGCCGTTCTTCAACCCGGATGCCGACGCCGCGGTCAACTACGGCGCCATCGGCGGCGTCATCGGCCACGAGATGACGCACAGCTTCGACGACCAGGGCCGCCGCTTCGACCGGCTGGGCCGGTTGCACGACTGGTGGACCGCGGACGACGCGCGCCGCTTCCAGGTGCGCGCCGACCGGTTGGGCGCGCAGTTCGACGCGCTGACCCCATTCCCGGGCCTGCACGTCAACGGACGGCTGACCATGGGCGAGAACATCGCCGACCTGGGCGGGCTCACCCTGGCGCTCGATGCCTACCACGCGCACCTGCACGGAGCGCCCGCGCCGGTGATCGACGGGCTCACCGGCGACCAGCGCGTGTTCCTGGGGTGGGCGCAGATCTGGCGCCAGAAGGTGAGGGACGACCGTGCCCGCATGCTGCTGGTGACCGACCCGCATTCGCCGGCGCGGGCGCGGGTCGACATGCCGATGCACAACCTCGATGCCTGGTATCGCGCCTGGGCGGTGAAGCCCGGCGACGCGCTCTACCTGCCGCCGAAGGATCGCGTGCAGATCTGGTAGGATCGGGATCCAAGGGCCCGCGGCCCTTGGCGGGTCCTGGGCAGAGCCCTGGCCTTAAGCTCTATTGCACGGTGATCCGCGCCACCTCGTGCACGTTGCGCCGCCTGGTCCGATCACCCGGTACCAGCAGCTGCAGCGCGTTGTTGTGTGCGAACAGCGTGACGGCGTCGGCGCCGCCATCCGGATCGAGCTCGCCGAACGAGAACGCCACCGCGTAGCCGTCGCGTCCGGTCACCAGCACGGTGTGCCGCAGGCCGGGGTTCTTGGTTGGCCGTTCGACCGGGTCCGCCTGCCGCAGCAGGTCCCACAGCAGCACGCCGCGACCGCCGCCGCTGGCCGCCGGCAGGTCCCGCTGCGGCAGGGCCGCGAGCCGGCTGGCATCGAAGCGCCCGCCGTGGGCCACCGCGCCGTCGACCACGACCGCGATGCCGGCGGC
>CAXUBN010000298.1:0-3518 GCA_964249255.1 uncultured Acetobacteraceae bacterium
CGCGCGGGCGCGCGGGCGGGAGCATCTCGCCGGTCACCGCGTAATGGACGCGCTCGGCGATGTTGGTGGCGTGGTCGCCGATGCGCTCCAGGTTCTTGGCGATGAACAGCAGGTGGGTGCAGGGTCCGATGTTGCGCGGGTCCTCCATCATGTAGGTGACCAGCTCGCGGAACATGGCGGTGTAGATCTCGTCCACCGCCTTGTCGGAGCGCCACACGTCGAGCGCCTTGGCGGCGTCGTTCTGGCCCAGCGCGTCGATCGCCAGCCGCAGGCTTTCCTGCACCAGCCGGCCCATCTGGCGCAGCCCGCCCAGCGAGATGTCAAGGCTGGCCGGGCCCAGCCGCAGGGAGCGCTTGGCGACGTTGGCGGCGTAGTCGCCGATGCGCTCGATGTCGCTGGTGACCTTGAGGGCGGACACGATCTCGCGCAGGTCCTGCGCCATGGGCGCCCGCAGCGCCAGCAGCTTGATGGCGCGGCCCTCGACCTCGCGCTCCAGCGCGTCGACCTCCGGATCCTGTTCCATCGCCGCCTGCGCGCTTTCGGCGTTGTGGTCCAGGATGGCGGCGACCGCGTGCGCGGTCTGGCTTTCCACCAGCCCGCCCATGCGCGCCATCAGCGCGCGGAGCTGGTTCAGCTCCTGCTCGTAGCTCTTGACGATGTGGCCGGGCTCGCTGGGCATGACGGAGTCCTTAGAGGCTCGGAAACGGGTGGGCGCCCGAGGGCTGCTTGAGGATGGGTTGTGCCGGATGAGAGTGCGCCGGCGCGGCAGTGGCGGGGCACGCCCGGCGTGGCCCGCGAGAACCGGAGCGGAGCGGCCTCCTGGCCGTGAGCACCGGAAGCGCAGCGGGACGCGTCGGATCGCCGGCACAGCCCATCCTCAAGCAGCCCTAGCCGAAGCGGCCGGTGATGTAGTCTTGGGTCCGCTTCTGCCGCGGCGCGGTGAAGATGCGGTCGGCGCTGTCGACCTCGACCAGCTCGCCCAGGAAGAAGAACGCGACCCGGTCGGCGCAGCGCGCGGCCTGCTGCAGATTGTGGGTGACGATGGCGATGGTGAAGTCGCGCTTCAGCTCGTCGAGCAGCTCCTCGACGCGCGCGGTGCTGATCGGGTCCAGCGCGCTGGTCGGCTCGTCGAGCAGGATCACCTCCGGCCGGGTGGCGATGGTGCGGGCGATGCACAGCCGCTGCTGCTGGCCGCCGGACAGCGCGGTGGCGCCGGACCTCAGGCGGTCCTTGACCTCGTCCCACAGCGCCACGCGGCGCAGCGCGTCCTCGATGCGCTCGGCCATGTCGGCGCGCGACAGCCGCTCGTGCAGCTTCACACCGAAGGCGACGTTGCCTTCGATCGACATCGGGAACGGGGTCGGCTTCTGGAACACCATGCCGATGCGCGAGCGCAGCTGGTTGGGGTCGACGTGCGCGCCGATGATGTTCTCGCCGTCCAGCAGCACCTCGCCGGTGGCGCGCTGGCCGGGGTAGAGGTCGTACATCCGGTTCAGCACGCGCAGCAGCGTCGACTTGCCGCAGCCGGACGGGCCGATCATGCCGGTGACCTGGCGGGCGGGGAAGTCGATCGAGATGTCCTTCAGCGCGTGCGACGTGCCGTAGTGGAAGTCGAGGTGGCGGATGGAGATCATGGTGGGCGGGGCCACCGCGGGAGCGGTCCCGAACGGGGTGGCGAGTGTCGGGGTGAGAGTCGGGGCCTCGACCAGGGGCCGGGGTATCGGGCCGTTGCTGGCGTTCATCGATTGTCCCCTTCGCGCAAGCCCACACGGGCAATGATGTTGATCAGCAGCACGCCCGCGGTGATCAGCAGCGCCGCGGTCCAGGCGAGCTGCACCCAGTCGTCGTAGGCCGAGCCCGCATACTGGTAGATGAGGACAGGCAGGCTCGCCATCGGCTGGTTCAGGGAGACCGACCAGTTCAGGTTGCCGAGCGAGGTAAACAGCAGCGGCGCCGTTTCGCCGGAGATCCGCGCCAGCGCCAGCAGCACGCCGGTGAGCAGGCCGCCCTTCGCGGCGCGGACGCAGATCAGCAGCACCACCTTCCAGTGCGGGCAGCCGAGCGCCGATGCCGCCTCGCGCATCGAGACCGGCACCAGGCGGAGCATGTCCTCGGTGGTGCGCACCACGATCGGGATCACCAGCACGGCCAGGGCGGCGACGCCGGCATAGCCGGAGAAGTGCCCGACCGGTCCCACCAGCACCAGGTAGACGAACAGCCCGACCAGGATCGAGGGTGCGGACAGCAGCATGTCGGACACGAAGCGGACCGCGTTCGCGACCGCGGACCCGGTGCCGTACTCGGCCAGGTAGATGCCGGCCAGCATGCCGACCGGGGTGCCGATGACGGTGGCCAGCAGCACCTGGATCACGCTGCCGATGATCGGGTTGAGCAGCCCGCCGTTGTTGCCGGGGGGTGCCGTGACGTGGCTCAGCGTGTGCCAGCCGAGCCCGGGGAGGCCGTCGGCGACCAGGGTCCACAGGATCGACAGCAGGGCGGCCAGGACGATCGCGGTCGCCAGGCCGCACAGGACGGTGACGATGCGGTCGACGAGACGGCGGCGGCGCAGCACGGGGTTGCCGCGCGCGGCACCCCGCATCCGGGCCGGGGGGGATAAGGTGGTGGCGGACATCGCCTAGCGCCGCACGGTGCGGCCGGTGCGCAGCAGCAGCCGCGAGCAGGCCAGCGTGAGCAGCGAGATCACCATCAGGATGAAGCCCAGCGCCAGCAGCGCCGACAGCTTGAGGCTGCCGGCCGGGCTTTCGGGGAACTCCAGCGCGATCAGCGAGGCGATGGTGTTGCCGGGCGAGAACAGGCTGGCGCTGATGCGGTTGCTGTTGCCGATCACGAAGGTGATGGCCATGGTCTCGCCCAGCGCCCGGCCCAGCCCCAGCATGATGCCGCCGATCACCGCGGTGCGGGACCAGGGCAGCACGACCCGGCGCATCACGTCCCAGCGGGTGGAGCCCAGGCCGTAGGCGCCCTCCTTCAGGACCGCCGGCATGGCGTTGAACACGTCGCGCATCACGGCGGCGATGAAGGGCGTGATCATCACCGCCAGCACCAGCCCGCCGGTGAGCAGGCCGGTGCCGAAGGGGGCGCCGGAGAAGAACGGGTGCAGCAGCGCGGTGTGGCCCAGGGTGTGGATCAGCGCCGGCTGCACGTCGCGGGCCATGATCGGCACCACCACGAAGAAGCCCCACATGCCGAAGATGATGGAGGGCACGGCGGCCAGCAGCTCCACCGCGGTGCCGAGCGGGCCGGACAGCCAGCCGGGCGCCATCTCGGTCAGGAAGAACGCCACCCCGAAGGCGAGCGGCACGGCGATCAGCACGCCGATCGCCGCCGTGACCACCGTGCCGTACACCGGCGCCAGTGCCGCGTAGTGGTCCAGCACCGGGTTCCACACCGAGCGGGCGAGGAACCCGAGGCCGAAGGTCGAGAAGGCCAGCCGGCCGCCGAACAGCATCACCACGATGATGCCGCCCATCAGCAGCAGCACCAGCAGGCCGCAGCCC
>CAXUBN010000299.1:0-3507 GCA_964249255.1 uncultured Acetobacteraceae bacterium
CCACGAAGCCGGCGCTGGGCGGCGTGCTCGGCGCGCACGGCCTGCGGCTGCCCTTCGTCGCGGCCGCCTGCCTTGCCCTGCTCAACGCCCTGTTCGGCCTGTTCGTGCTGCCCGAAAGCCTGCCGCGCGAGCGCCGCCGCCCGATCGACTGGCGGGAAGCGCAACCGTTCGGCCTGCTCGCCGTGGTCGTGCGCAATCGCTCGCTCAGCCGGCTCGCCATCGCCTGGTCCTGCTCGTGGATCGGGCTCGGCGCCATCCAGAGCAGCCTGGTGCTGTTCACCGGCCACCGGTTCGGCTGGGGCTTGCAGCTCAACGGCCTCCTGCTGGCCGGCGTGGGCACGTCCCAGGCGATCGTGGAAGGGCTGATGCTGCGGCCGATCATCGGCCGCCTCGGCGAGCGGCGCGTCGCGATCGCCGGCTACGCCTTCGGCGCCGCCGGCTATGCCACCCTGTCGGTCGCCTTCACCGGCTGGATGATCATGCCGGCGGTCGTGCTGATGGCCCTGGGTGGCCTCGCGACCCCCTCCGTCCGCGCCATGGTCGCCGGCCAGCAGGATTCCAGGCACCAGGGCGAGATGCAGGGCCTGCTGTCCGCCGTGGAGGGGCTGACCGCGATCTTCGCGCCCATCCTGACCGCGACCCTGTTCTATGCCGCGGTCTCGCGCGGTTTCCCGGGTGCGCCGTTCGCCGTCGCGGCGCTCTCGGCGATCGCCGCCGGGGTGCTGATGCGGGGCCTCGGGCCTAGATCCGCGCCGCCACGCTGAAGAAGATGCCGCGGCCGGCGTTGACCCAGTAGAGCGGGGCGTTGTTGCCGGCTGCGGCGCCGGCATAGCCGATCAGGCTCAGGTTGTTGAACAGGTTGGTGATCTGCACGCCGAGATCGAGCTGCCGATGCGTCGGCAGCGGCAGCAGGTAGTGCACCGCGAGGTCGGTCGTGTCGTAGGACTTGATCGGGAACTGGTCCCGCTGGCCGGTGTCGAGCCCATACTGCTGGCCGACGTCCTTGATCAGGAACGAGGCATCGAGCTTGTCGCCGCGGCGGACCACGCCTCCGCGGTCGAACAGCAGGCCGGCCACCGCGGTGCGGCGCGGTGCCTGCGCCACCTGCGCGCCGTTGTGGTAGTTGGCGTGGTTGAGCGAGCCGTTGGCGTAGAGCGCCAGGCCGTAGCCGACCTGCGCCGTGGCCTCCAGCTCGATGCCCTCGAAGGTGGCGTTGCCCTGGTTGGTGTAGAGCGTGTTCGTGCCGATCGTGGTGGCGGCGATGTAGTCGTGGTACTGGAGGTCGTAGAAATCGGCATCGGCGCTGAGCCAGCCGCGCTGGAAGACGGTGCCGAGCTGGTAGTTGTCGGTGGTCGACGGCTGCACCGTGTTGACGATCTGAGCATAGAACACGTTGAGCGGCGGCGTCAGGTAGCCCTTCGCGGCCTGGAAGAACACCGACCAGTGCGGCGTCAGGCGCTCGTTGACGTCGATCGAGGGCAGCGCCTTGTTGTAGGTGGCGTGGTCGTCCGCCGGACCCTTGACCGTGCGCACCAGGGGACCGTCGAGGTGGCGCGTGACCGAGCTGTACTTCACCCCGGCGGTGATGGTCAGCGTCTTCAGCGGGTGCCAGGCGAACTCCACGTAGGGCTGCGCGGTGATCAGGCTGTCGAAGTAGAGGTACTGGTAGATCGAGCCGGCCGGCTTGGTGGCGTAGCTCATCTGGTCGCGCGTCAGCACGACGTTGGCCTTGTAGAGGTTGTTATTCTCCCGCTCGAACCAAGCGCCGGCGCGGAGCTGCCCGTAAGGCGTGTCCTGGCTGATGCGCAGGATGTTGCCCCAGGCGCGGTAGTCGTTCTTATAGGCTGCTCCAGGAACGTCGTTGTTCAGCGTCACCGGGGCGCCGTTGATGTAGTACTGGTTCTTGGCCGAGCTGGTGAGGTTCGGCGTGCTGAGCGAGGTATCGGAGGTCTGCACGCCGCGGTGGTAGAAGGCGGTGGTGTAGGGCTGGTCCGAGACGGTGAGGCCGTGCGCGAAGGTGTGGTCGAGCTTCAGGTATTCGAAGTCGGTGGTGTAGTTGTCGCGGTTGTAGGGACCGTAGGCCTGGCTGCGCGGGTCGGCGTTCAGCGAGAAGTTGCGGCCATACTCCTGGATCTCGGCCAGCGAGCTGCCGTAGGGCGTGTCGGTGACGGCGTTGTCCAGGTTGACCGCGGCGGTGAGCGTGGTGCGGTCGCCGATCGGCTGGATGTACTTGAGATAAAGGTTGCGGCGCTCGTCGGAGGTGCCGGTAAGCGCACCGCGGCTTTCGTTGCGCTCCAGGTCGACGACGATGCGGCCGCCGTCGAGCAGGGTGCCGAACCTAGGGCCGAGCGTGCCGCTGTCGGCCTCCAGCCCATACAGCTTGGTGCCGAAGGTGCCGAAGGTCGCATACGGGACCAGGGAAGCGGTCGTCGCCGGATCCAGCGCATGGATCTCGACGTCGCCGCCGAAGGTCGCCGAGCCGATCGTGGAGGCCGGCCCGGGACCGCGGTTGATGGTGATGGTCTGCAGGTCGTGCGCGACGAAGTAGGCTGCCGGCTGCGGCGACAGGTTGCCGGGCGAGCCCGGCACCTGGATGCCGTCGAACAGCACGCTGAATTGAGTATACTGCAGGCCGCGGATGCTCTGGTTGAAATCCTGCTGCAGGCCGGGACCGTTCGGGTCGACGTCCATGGCGCTGGGCGTCAGCCGGATGATGTCGTCGTAGTTGGAGGTCGCCGGCACGTCCTGGGCGATGAAGCGCTGCGAGAGTGTCGAGGTCGGCTCCGTCTGCGACAGCGAGGCGCCCTGCGGCGCCTGCTGCGCCGCGGCGCCCGGGAACGACTGCCCGGTGACCTGGATCGCCTCCGCGGGCGCATCGCCCCGGGCGCTGGCGACCGGCCCCGCCGCAAGCACCAGAAGCCCGGCGGTGCCGCAGCGCAGGATCGGTCGGTAGCCAAGCATGTGGAGGTTGTTCCTGACGGGATGCTGACTCCCGCTTCTAAGTCTTCCGCGCTCACCGTCTCGTGAAGCTCCTATGAATCTCGCATGGCGAGCCGATCGAGCCGCCGCGGCGACCTATCCCGGCCCGTCCGATGCCAATGGCAGCAGCACCCGGACGACGCAGCGCCGTCCCGGCAGGAAGCCGATCGTGCCGCCATGCCGCTGCGCTACCTCCCGCGCGATCGCGAGCCCCAGTCCGCTGCCCGAGGATGCCTGCCGGCCCTTGCGGAACCGCTCGAACATGGTCGGGCGCAGCGCCTCCGGTACGCCCCCTCCCTCGTCACCCACGTCGAGCGCCACGCGGCCGGGGCCACCGGTCCGGCGTTCGATCGCGGCGCGCAGCTCGATGCGGCCGGCGCCGTGGTGCAGCGCGTTCTCGATCAGGTTACGCACCATGTCCTGCAGGTCGGCGGCGTCGCCGCGGAGGCGGAGGTCGGCCCCGGACGGCTCGGGCAGCTCCACCGCCAGCTCGCGTCGTGCCGCCTCGACCAGCGGCAGCATCTGCGC
>CAXUBN010000300.1:0-3492 GCA_964249255.1 uncultured Acetobacteraceae bacterium
CCGTGAAGCCCGCCACCCCCAGCACGGCGGGGATGCCCAGCGCCCGCAGCATGATGGCGGTGTGGTCGGCGGTGCCGCCGTCGTCCATCACCACCGCGGCGATGCGGGCGGGGTCGATCAGCGCCGCGTCGGCCGGGCGCAGCTGCTCGGTCACCAGGATCGTGCCGGGCGGGAGATGCGCGAACGAGCGGAACGGCGCCCGGGCGAGGTTGCGGATCAGCCGGCGGCCGATCTCGCGGACCTCCTCGGCGCGGCGCTGCCCGGCCTCGTCCTCCGGCCGCGCGGCGACGGACGCCCCCAGGATGTGCGGCGCCGCGATCTCCGGCAGAGCCGACGGCGCCGACGGCAGGTCCATCGGGGTCAGCAGCTGCGCCAGCGCCTCCGCCTCGGCCATGACCGCGGTCTCGGCATTCTGCTTGCGCTCGGCGATGCGGGCGCGGACGTTGCGCAGCAGCCGCGACGGCCCCAGCATCTGCCGGTAGGCGTCGAGCAGGGGCTCGATCTCGGCCTGGGAGTCGTCCGACAGGAAGACCAGCCGCGCCTTCAGCTTCTCGAGCTGGCGCAGCGAGCGCCCCACCGCCTCGTCGAGCCGGGCCAGTTCGGCGCCAGTCTCGCTCGGCTGCAGCGTGCGCGCCGCGACCAGCGCCGGCGCCTCGTCGGCGAACCCGACCGGTCCCACCACGACGCCAGGATTGAGGCCGCGCCCGGCGAACCGTTGTTCGGTTCCACGCGGCGGGTCCGCCGCGTCCGCCGGCGAGGCTTCCGGGACCGGTATGACCGGATGGACGGACTCCGTGCCGTCATCCGCGCCGCCGCGCGCCGGTCGCGTCTGCGCGGCCAGGCGGCGCAGCGCCCCGGCGAGCGGCCTGCGGCGTTTCGGTGGTTCCCCGTCCAACTCAATCCCGCTCATCGAAGCCAGCTTCGACCAGTGCCGCCAGGGCGTCGAGGGCCTCGGACGCGTCCCAGCCGTTGGCCTCGGCGCTCAGCAGGATGCGCGAGCCGCGGCCGGCGCCCAGCATCATCAGCCCCATGATCGAGCGGGCGGACACGGTCTCCCCGTCGCGGGACACCTCGACCGGGGTGCTGAACCGTTCGGCCGTCACCACGAAGCGTGCGGCCGCCCTGGCATGGAGGCCGCGCTGGTTGACGATCGTGACCAGCCGGGTCAGCCGATCGGGCGCGGCGGCCACCGGCTCGTCCCCCGGAGATCCGTTTCCCGGGAAGTCGTTTCCTTGGGACCCGTCCCCGCTCGGCATGCGCTGGCCGGCCGCTCAGCCGGTGGCGGCGTGGGTCCGATGGTCCAGGTCGGCTGGCAGCCCGAGCACCGGCGGCAGCTTGGTCGACAAGGACTGGCAGCACGCGGCGCCGCCCAGGCAGGCCTGCGGCAGGTGCGACGCGGCGGCGATGTACTTGCGGCCGGCCTGTTCGGCGACGGCGACGCACTCGGCCAGCGTGCGGCTGGAGCGGACGTGGCCCAGCTTGACCAGCATCGGCAGGTTGACGCCCGCGATCACCTCCGTGTCCGGACGCCCCATCATCGACACCGCCAGGTTCGAGGGGGTGCTGCCGAACATGTCGGTGAGCAACACGACGCCGTCGCCGCGGTCGACCGCGTCGATGGCGGCCTCCAGGTCGCGGCGCCGGACCTGGATGTCGTCATCGGCCCCGACCGACAGCGTCGCCATCTGCCCCTGCGGCCCGACCACGTGTTCCATCGCCGCCCGCAGGGAGGCGCCGATCTCGCAGTGGGTAATCAGGACGAGCCCGATCATGGGCGGGCTCCGCGCGACGATGGTGTGAAGGCCGGGGACATGAAGGCTGGGGGGCTCACGTTCGATGACCAGTCGCCAAGGCGACGCTCCAAGCTGTTGACCAGATCCGCCATCCTGGCGGTCCCCGCACAGATCCTCTGCCGGCCGGACCCGTTCTGGCCGACCCGACCGGAGGGCCCCCATCGCGGGATTGCCGAGCTTAACGATCGGCAACGAACCGTAGCGACACCCATTGCAGATCCAGCGGTGGGCCGTCCAGGATCAGGTGGGAGCACGCGGCGTCACCGGTCAGGCGACAGGGGGACGGGGCGCCCATCACCGTAATGGGATATGGTGTTGTTGAAGGCGTTGCGGGGCGAAGCTTGATCTCGTCTCATGTTTGAGACGCGGGGCAGCCATGCTTTCAGCTCATGATCCTGTCTGGATCGGGGCCGCAAGGGCACCCACCGCCAGCGACCGCGATCCGGCCAGGCAGTCCATGGCGATCTCGATCCGCCAGGGGGCGGAGGCCGCCTGGGAATCCATCCGCAGCAGCGGCAGGCCGAGCGGATGCCGTTCCGGCTCGGGCAGGCGCACCGCGGGCTCGTCGAGCAGGACCGCCAGGCCGAGCCGAACCGGCGCCAGGTGCGCCATGCGCAGCAGCCCGAGCCCACGAACCTCGATCAGCCCGGCCAGCCGGGGCGGCGGGGCGGCATGACCGTTCTCCACCACCACGCGATCATCGGCGACCAGGTCGAAGCCACGATCGATCAGCCGCAGCAGCAGGTCGGACTTGCCGATGCCGGACCGCCCGAGCAGCAGCACACCGGTGCCGTGGCGCGCGGCGCAGCCCGCATGCAGCACGGTCCGGGGCGGCTGCGTCATCGCGTTCCCATGGCATCCAGATTCCGGTGCGGGGCGTGCCGAGCGGTTGATCTCAGCTTGCGTCATTCGTTAAGAAACGGTGAAACTAACTTGCGTCCGGATCGAATATAACACAAACGTGAGCGCTGCCGGGAGCGAGGTCCGATCGTGCTGATGTTGACGAGACCGCCGCCATCCGATGCCGGAAACACGGCCGGCGCCACCACGCACCGGAACCCTCGGGATGGACGGCACGAGGTTCGCGTGCGCCGCGTCACCGGGTTCGACCGCCACCGCAACGGCTTCCCGCATCACCTGTCGGAGCAATGCCGGCAGGCACTGATGAACGGTGCGCAATCGCTCGCCGCGGTGGGACTGTCGATGAGCGACGTGGTTAGGGTGGTCTACCTGCTGCACGATGCCGATGCGTTCCCGGCCTGCTTTCCGCTGCTGCGCGACGCGTTCGGCGATGCCCGGCCGGCGGTGACGCTGCGGCTGGTCGGCGGCTTCGACATCCCGCAGGTGAAGATCGAGCTGGAGCTGGTGGCGCGGCAACGCACGGCCGCCTGATCGATGCTGGCCCCGGCCCCGGCCTCGCACCGGTGCCCGCCGTCCACGGACGCGACGACGGGCCCTGTTCGATCGGAAGACGATGCCGCGGAGCTGGCGGCGCTGCGGATTTCCCTGCTGCGGGCCGAAGCCCTGCTGTGCGGGATGCGCGAGGCGCTGCGGCGCCAATCCGAAGCGCTCCCGCCCCCTCCGCCATCCGCGGTCGTGCCCGAGCCGCCGCCGGCGGCGGTGCCCGACGACACGGCGCTGCACGAGCGCATCCGGGCGCAGGGGGCCGAGATCGAGCTGCTCCGGCTGCATGTCGCAT
>CAXUBN010000301.1:0-3472 GCA_964249255.1 uncultured Acetobacteraceae bacterium
GCGAGCAGTTCGAGATCCGGACCCACCGCCGCCTGCTCGACATCGTCGAGCCCACCCCGCAGACGGTGGACGCCCTCATGAAGCTCGACCTCGCCGCCGGCGTGGACGTCGAGATCAAGCTGTAAGGTTCGGCCATGACCGCCTCAATCATGCCCGCCGGCACGCGCACCGGCCTGATCGCCAAGAAGCTCGGCATGTCCCGGATCTTCCGGGAGGACGGCACCCACGTGCCGGTCACCGTGCTGCACCTGGATACGCTGCAGGTGACGGAGGCCCGCACCGCGGAGCGGGACGGCTACGTCGCCGTGCAGCTCGGCATCGGCATCCCCAAGGTGAAGAACGTGTCGAAGCCGAACCGCGGGCACTTCGCCCGGATCAAGGTCGAGCCGCGGCGCCGGCTGGTCGAGTTCCGGGTGGCCGAGGATGCCGCGCTGGAGCCGGGTGCGGTGCTGTCGGCGGCGCACTTCGTGGTCGGCCAGAAGGTGGACGTGACCGGCATCAGCAAGGGCAAGGGCTTCGCCGGCGGCATGAAGCGCTGGAACTTTGCCGGCCTCGAGGCCTCGCACGGCGTATCGATTAGCCATCGCTCGCTGGGCTCGACCGGTAACCGGCAGGACCCGGGCAAGACGTTCAAGAACAAGAAGATGGCGGGCCACCTCGGCTCGGAGCGGGTGACCACGCTGAACCTGGAGGTGGCGCTGGTCGACGTGGAGCGGAACCTGCTGATGATCCGTGGCGCCATCCCGGGCGGCCGGGACGAGTATGTCACCGTGCGCGACGCCATCAAGCGGCCGCGCCATGCGGATGCGCCGTATCCGGCAGGTTTGGTGCAGGCGTCGGCGCCGGCATCCGAGCCGACGCAAGAGCCGGCAGCGGAGTAGAGGACATGGACGTCGACATCAGGACCCTCGACAACGAGAGCGCCGGCCAGGGCACCCTGCCGGACGAGATCTTCGCCGCCACCCCGCGCCGCGACATCATGGCACGCGTGGTGCAGTGGCAGCTGGCCAAGCGCCGCGCCGGCACCCACAAGGTGAAGGGCATGGGCGAGGTGTCCGGCACCACCCGCAAGCCCTACAAGCAGAAGGGCACCGGCAACGCGCGCCAGGGTTCGCTGCGAGCGCCGCAGTTCCGCACCGGCGGCGCGGTGCACGGGCCGGTGGTGCGCAGCCATGCGTTCGACCTGCCGAAGAAGGTGCGCCGCCTCGGTTTGATCTCGGCGCTGTCGCAGAAGCTCGCCGACGGCAAGCTGGTGGTGCTGGACGCGGCGACCGGCAACGCGAAGACGGCCGAGCTGGCGAAGAAGCTGAAGGTGCTGGGCTGGAGCTCGGCGCTGATCGTCGACGCCACCGTGGACGAGGGCTTCGGGCGCGCTGCGCGCAACCTGCCCAGGATCGACGTGCTGCCGTCGGTGGGCGCCAACGTCTACGACATCCTGAACCACGACGTGCTGGTCATCACTCGCGCCGGGGTCGAGGGACTGCAGCGTCGCCTGGAGCGGACGCCGGCCGAGGGACACACCGGGGGGACCGCGGCATGACCGACATCCTGGCAATTCGCCGTGCCGCGACGCGCATGTCGCGCGAGGCGATGTACGACATCGTGCGGGCCCCGGTGATCACCGAAAAGGCCACCGCGCTGTCCGAGCGCAACCAAGTGGTGTTCCGGGTGGCGATCGACGCCAACAAGCTGCAGATCAAGGCGGCGGTCGAAGGGTTGTTCGGGGTCAAGGTGTTGGGCGTCAACACGCTGGTGCAGAAGGGCAAGACCAAGCGCTTCCGTGGCCGTCCCGGCGTCCGGTCCGACGTGAAGAAGGCGTTCGTGCAGCTGGCGGAGGGTCAGTCGATCGACCTGTCCGCGCGGCTGGCATAGGGCGGGGTAGGGTTCGATGGCACTGAGGCACTTCAAGCCGGTCACGGCATCGCTGCGCGGCACGGTCCTGATCGACCGCAGCGAGCTGTGGAAGGGCAAGCCGGTCAAGACGCTGACCGAGGGCAAGAACAAGAGCGGCGGGCGCAACAACCACGGCCGCACCACCTCGTTCTTCCGCGGCGGCGGGCACAAGCAGACCTATCGCCACGTCGACTTCAAGCGTCGCAAGTTCGACATCGCCGGCACAGTGGAGCGGCTGGAGTACGACCCGAACCGCACCGCGTTCATCGCGCTGGTGAAGTATGCGGATGGCGAGCTGTCCTACATCCTAGCACCGCAGCGCGTGCGGGCCGGGGACCAGGTGGTGGCCGGCGCCCGCGTCGACATCAAGCCCGGCAACGCGATGCCGCTGGCGGCGATTCCCGTCGGCACCATCGTGCACAACGTCGAGCTGAAGCAGGGGGCGGGCGGCAAGCTGTCGCGCTCGGCCGGCACCTATGCGCAGCTGGTCGGCAAGGACGGCGGCTACGCGCAGCTGAAGCTGCAGTCGGGCGAGGTGCGCGTGGTGCGCGGCGAGTGCATGGCCACCGTCGGGGCCGTGTCCAATCCTGACAACATGAACCAGAGCATCGGCAAGGCCGGCCGCGCCCGCTGGATGGGCCGCCGCCCGCACAACCGCGGCGTGGTGATGAACCCGGTGGACCATCCGCACGGCGGCGGCGAGGGCCGCACTTCGGGCGGCCGGCATCCGGTGACGCCGTGGGGCAAGCCGACCAAGGGCTACAAGACGCGCGTCAACAAGCGCACCGACAGCCTGATCATCCGTCGCCGCAAGACCGGCAAGTAGAAGGGCACGAGGAGATGGCACGGTCCGTCTGGAAGGGCCCGTTCGTGGACGGGTATCTGCTGAACAAGGCCGACGCGTCGCGGTCGTCGGGGCGCAACGAGGTGATCAGGATCTGGTCGCGGCGCTCCACGATCCTGCCGCAGTTCGTGGGCCTCGTGTTCGGGGTCTACAACGGCCACAAGTTCCTGCCGGTGCAGGTCAACGAGAACATGGTCGGGCACAAGTTCGGCGAGTTCTCGCCCACGCGCACCTTCACCGGGCATTCGTCGGACAAGAAGGCGAGGCGGGGATGAGTAAGCCCAAGGCACCGCGTGCGCTCGGCGAGACCGAGGCGCAGGCGATCACGCGCAACATCCGGGTCAGCCCACGGAAGCTGAACCTGGTGGCGGGCCTGATCCGCAACCAGCCGGCCGGCAAGGCGGTCGCGACGCTGACCTTCAGCAAGCGGCGCATCGCGCAGCAGGTGAAGAAGACGCTGGAGAGCGCCATCGCCAACGCCGAGAACAACCACCAGCTCGACGTCGACCAGCTGGTGGTGACGCATGCCGAGGTGGGCAAGGCGCTGGTGATGCGCCGCTTCCATGCCCGTGGCCGCGGCCGCTCGTCGCAGATCGAGAAGTTCTTCAGCCACCTCAAGATCGTCGTGGCGGAGAAGTCGGCCGGCGGGGCGCCGCCGAAGCGCTCCGGCGGCAACACCGAGCAGAAGGCGGCCTGAGCCATGGGTCACAAGGTCAACCCGATCGGGCTTCGGCT
>CAXUBN010000302.1:0-3422 GCA_964249255.1 uncultured Acetobacteraceae bacterium
ACATCGAGGCCGCTCGCCGACGCGCTCGACCGTCGGCACCTGCCGGACGCGCAGCCCTGTTTCGCCGGGGGCACGGTCATCCCAGAACACGCCGCGCCCGGGCGAACGGGCTTGCGGGAGCGGCCGCCCGCGTGATCCATGCCCCGATCCGTCTCTCGAGGGGCGGCCCGCGGGGCCGGCACGGGGCAGGGGAGGCATCGAATGGACCGGTCCATCCTCGTCGCCTGGGCCAGCCTGGCGGTCAGCCTGCTGGTGCTGGCCACCAAGACCGAGGCCTACCGCCTCACCGGCAGCGTGGCGCTCTACTCCGACGCGCTTGAGACCATCATCAACGTGGCCACCGCGCTGGCCGCCCTGTTCGCGCTCTGGTACAGCGCCCGCCCGGCCGACACCAACCACCCGTACGGCCACGACAAGGCAGAGTACCTGAGCGCCGTGGTCGAGGGCGCGCTGGTGCTCCTCACCGCCTTCGTGATCCTGAACGCCGCCGCCGCCGGCTGGACCCGTCCGGTCGCGGTCCATGCGCCCGCGCGCGGCATCGCCCTCAACGCCGCCGCCGGGCTGCTCAACCTCGTCTGGGCGCTGGTGCTGCTGCGGCAGGGCCGCCGCCTGAGGTCCCCGGCGCTGGTCGCCGGCGGCCGCCACGTCATGACCGACGTGTGGACCACGGTGGCGGTGGTGGCGGGCTTCGCGCTGGTGCCGCTGACCGGATGGCTGCGCCTCGACAGCGTGGTCGCCGCCGTGGTCGGGCTGAACATCCTGCGCACCGGCTGGTCCGTGCTGCGCAACTCGGTGGGCGGGCTGATGGACGAGGTGCAGGACCCGGACGCGGTGACCACCATCCGCTCGGCGATCGCCCGTTCCGGCGGCGGCGCCATCGAGGCGCACGACGTCCGCCTGCGCGTCGCCGGCCGCATGACCTTCGTGGACTTCCACCTGGTGGTGCCGAGCGGCATGACGGTGGACGCCGCCCACGTGATCTGCGACCGCATCGAGCACGCGATCCGCGCGCAGGCCGGGCGCGCCGTGATCACCATCCACGTCGAGCCCGGCTACAAGACCAAGCCCACCGACGAGCGCGCCGACGTGCTGACCCTGGCCCGGACGAGGTTGTAGCGGCGAGTGTCCCTCGAGGTCACCGAAACGGCCTCACCGGCTGACGCCTGCCCACCGGAGCGATCGTGCCGAACAACGACGCGTCGCCGGTCGTCGCACGACCGCACGCGCACGAATGGGACCGATCCCGGGATCATGCCGGTCGCATGACGATCGACACGGTCGTCCCTCGTGGTCGCCGCGATCCCGACATCGGGCCCGTTCCACCGATCATCCGGCACCTCGGCGGCCATCGCGTCGCGCCGCGCACCCTTTGACCCTCGCCGCGCCCATCCCAGATGACATGCCGACCCTCTGCTACAGGATGCAGCCGCCCATGCCGTCCGCCGTTCGCGTCGTCGCCCCCTGCATCCCCGGTCCCGATGCGTCCCCGGCCGCCGTTCCGTCCGCAGCACTGGCCGGGGCCCCGTCGCCGGCCGCGTCCGACCTGCCGAGCTGGGACTTGTCCGACCTGTATCCCGGTCCGGAGTCACCGGAGCTCGCGCATGACCTGGACGAGGCCGAGGCCGCCGCCAAGGCCTTCGCCGCCCGCCACGCCGGCAAGCTGGCCGCGCTCGACGGCGCGGCGCTGGCCGCCGCCATCGCCGAGTACGAGCGGATCGACGTGATCCTGGGCCGTGCCGCCTCCTATGCCGGCCTGCTGTTCGCCGGCGACGCCGAGGACGCCGTGATCGGCCGCTTCTACCAATCGATCAACGAGCGGGTGACGCAGGTCTCGGCCCCGCTGATCTTCTTCACGCTGGAGCTGAACCGCCTCGACCACGACGCCCTGGCCGAGCGCCTGCGCGACCCGGCGCTGACGCGCTGGGAGCCGTTCCTGCGCGACCTGCGCGTGTTCCGCCCGCACCAGCTCACCGAGGAGGTGGAGCGGGTGCTGCACGAGAAGTCGCCCACCGGCGCGTCGGCCTGGAGCCGGCTGTTCGACGAGACCATGGCGCAGCTCCGCGTCGATCTGGACGGCACGTCCCACACCGTGGGCGACGCGCTGAACCGCCTGTCCGACCGCGACCGCGCGGTGCGCGAGCGCGCCGGCCGCGCCATCGGCGAGGTCTTCACCCGCAACAACCGCCTGTTCTCGCTGATCACCAACACGCTCGCCAAGGACAAGGAGATCGGCGACGGGATGCGCCGCTATCCCCGTCCCGGCAGCGCCCGCAACCGCGGCAACATGGTCGAGGACGAGGTGGTGGACGCGCTGGTCACCGCCGTCACCTCCGACTACGCCCGGCTGTCGCACCGCTACTACGCGCTCAAGGCGCGCTGGCTCGGCCTGGAGAAGCTCCAGCACTGGGACCGCAACGCGCCGCTGCCGGCGGACGACGGCGCGCGGATCGGCTGGGACGAGGCCCGCGCCCGGGTCCTGGACGCCTACCAGGGATTCGCGCCGGAGATGGGCGCCATCGCCGGGCGCTTCTTCGACCGGCCCTGGATCGATGCGGCGCTGCGTCCGGGCAAGTCGCCCGGCGCCTTCGCCCACCCGACGGTGCCGGACGCGCATCCTTACATCCTGATGAACTATCACGGCCGCACCCGCGACGTGATGACGCTGGCGCACGAGCTCGGCCACGGCGTCCACCAGGTGCTGGCGGCCGAGCAGGGCTACCTGATGGGCGCCACCCCGCTCACCCTGGCCGAGACCGCCAGCGTGTTCGGCGAGATGCTGGTGTTCCGCGCGCTGCTGGACGCCGAGACCGACCCCGCGCGGCGGCGGCGCATGCTGGCGGCCAAGGTCGAGGACATGATCAACACGGTGGTGCGCCAGATCGCGTTCTACCGCTTCGAGACCAGGCTGCACGACGAGCGGCGCTCCGGCGAGCTGCTGCCCGAGCGCATCGGCGCCATCTGGCGCGAGGTCCAGACGGAGAGCCTGGGTCCGGCCTTCGAGCTGTCGCCCGAGTACGACGTGTTCTGGGCCTACGTGCCGCACTTCGTGCACTCGCCGTTCTACGTCTACGCCTACGCGTTCGGCGACTGCCTGGTGAACGCGCTCTACGGCGTGTTCCGCTCCGGCCATCCCGGGTTCCAGGACAAGTACCTCGCCATGCTGCGCGCCGGCGGCACCAGGCGGCACCGCGAGCTTCTGGCGCCGTTCGGGCTGGACGCCACCGACCCCGGCTTCTGGCGCCGCGGCCTCGACGTGCTGTCCGGCTTCATCGACGAGCTGGAGGCCACCGAGGCCACCGAGGCCGCCGGCAGCGACGCCGTGGGCGCGGTCTAGCCCCGTGGCCCGCGAGCGCGACCTCGACCGCGGCAGCAGCGTGTTCGGCGAGCTGCGCCGCCTGGCCCGCACCTCGGGTGCCGTGGGC
>CAXUBN010000303.1:0-2922 GCA_964249255.1 uncultured Acetobacteraceae bacterium
GATCCACACCCGGACGAGCCCGCGGCCGGCCATTCGCCGCAGGATATCGAGGTCGCGCACCACGCCCGCCGACTTGGTGACGATGCCGACCGGATGCCCGAACCGTTCCAGAACCTCCAGCACCTCGCGCGTCAGCCGCAGCGTCCGCTCCACCGGCTGGTACGGATCGGTGACCGAGCCGAGCGCGATCGTGCGCGGCTGGTAGCCGGGCCGGCGCAACTCGGCCTCCAGCAGCGCCGCGATCTCCGGCTTGAAGGTGAGCCTGGTCTCGAAGTCGAGCCCGGGCGAATGACCGAGCTGCGCATGGCCCGGCCGCGCATAGCAGTAGACGCAGCCATGCTCGCAACCGCGATACGGGTTGATCGACTGCTCGAAGCCCAGGTCCGGGCTGTCGTTGCGCGCGATGGCGCTGCGGCTGCGGTCGGGCGTGAGCGTGGTGTCGACCGGGGGCGGTGCGAGCTGCTCGGCCGCGATGCTGTCCCAGCCATCGTCCCACGGCAGCGTCGCCAGCGCCTCGAACCGGTTTCCGATGTTGCCGGACACGCCGCGGCCCTTGCGCGTCGGCGGCGGACGGCCGGGCGCGTGCGGCAGCTGCTGCAACATGCTGGGATCCTCCGTCGTCGTGATCGGTCCGCGTCGGAGAAGCTAGGCGGCCAACCCCGGCAGTTCAAGAACAAAAAGGGAACCAGCGCATCGCCGCCGCATCGGACCCATGCTCACCGGTACGGTTCCGAAACGGGCGCGAACGCGATAGGATCGGCGGCAGCAACCGGGACCACGCCGGGCCGCTCACCATCATCCAGTCCGGTCCCGGAACGAATCATCCCCCATGCCCCTGGTCGCCATCCTCGACGATCGCCTGACCAACCGGAACATCCATGCCCGGCTGGCAGGCTCGCTCGAGGCCGATACCGAGGTGGTCACCTTCGGCGATCCACGGGCGGCCCTGGCCTGGCTGGCCCGCCACGATGCCGACCTGGTCGTCACCGAATACAAGATGCCCCATCTGGACGGCGCCGAGTTCACCCGAAGCCTGCGCGCCTGCCCGAGCTGCCTCGACATCCCCGTGGTCGTCATCACCGCCCACGATGACCGCTCGTTTCGCCTGCAGGCGCTGGCGGCGGGCGCCACCGACTTCCTGCGCAGCCCGATCGACCAGGCCGAGTTCATCGGCCGCTGCCGCAACCTCCTGCGCATGCGCCGCCAGCAGCGCATCATCCAGGCCCGCACCCGCGAGCTGGAGTGCCGGCTGCAGGACAGCGAGCTGTCGCGCGCGCGGCTGATGCGCGATAGCCGGGACGCGCTGGCACAGGTGATCGACACCGTGCCGGCCCTCATCAGCGCCGCCGACCGGGACGGCACGGTCGTGTTCGTGAACGCCCCGCAGGCCGCCCTGGACGCCGTGCCGGGGCACGAGCCGGATGGCGGCGTCCTGAGGTTCGACGACGACTACCGGCGTCGCAGCCACTCGCTCGACCTGCTGGTGTTCCGCAGCCGCCGGGCGCTGCCGGCGTTCGAGCAGGGGGTGACGGACGGCCATGGACGTCGCCGCATCCTGCTGACCACCAAGTCGCCGTTGCGCGACGGCGACGGCGCCATCACCAGCGTGTTAACCACCTCGCTCGACATCACCGACCGCAAGCGGACGGAACGGCACCTCCAGCATGTCGCCAGCCATGACGCGCTGACCGACCTGCCGAACCGGCTGCTGCTGCGGGAGCGGCTGGGGGACCGCCTGTCCCGCATCAACCGCGGCACCCGGCTGCTGGCGCTGCATGTCCTCGACCTCGACCGCTTCAAGGCAGTCAACGACCAGATGGGCTACCGCCGCGGCGACGCCCTGCTGCGCGAGATCGCGACCCGGCTGCTGGCCGGCGCCGGCGGGGGTGCCAATTGGGGCGCCAACGGGAGTGTCACCGTGGCCCGCATCGGCGGCGACAAGTTCGCGCTCCTGCAGGACGGCATCGAGCACCCCGACCATGCCACCCGGCTCGCCGCCGCCGTGATCGAGCGCATCGGCCAGCCCTTCGCGTACGATGGCCAGGAGGTCTCGATCGGCTGCAGCGTCGGCACCACGCTGGCGCCGCGCGACGGCATCGACCCCGAGGAGCTGCTGCGCAACGCCGACCTCGCCCTGCATCAGGCTAAGCGCGACGGCCGGAACCGGCACCGCCTGTTCGCCGACGACATGAACAGGCGCGGCAGCCGCAACCTCCAGCTGCGCCAGCAACTCCGCCAGGCGCTGAACCGTGACGAGCTGGCGCTGCACTACCAGCCGCAGATGAACCTGCGCACCGGCCGCATCGCCGGCGTCGAGGCGCTGATCCGCTGGAACCATCCGACCGAGGGGCTGTTGGGACCGGCCGCCTTCCTGCCGGCGGCCGAGGACCTGATCGCCGACATCGACGCCTGGGCGCTGCGGCGGGCCTGCACCGATGCACGGCAATGGCAGCGTCCGGGGCTTTCCCCCGTGCAGGTCGGCGTCAACCTGTCGCCGCGCCACGTCGGCACCGAGCGCACCCGGCAAACGATCGCCGCCGTGCTGGCCGAGACCGGGCTCGATCCGTCCCTGCTGGAGCTGGAGATCACCGAGCACGATCTGCTGGACGACGTGGCCGCCGCCGCCGCGGTCCTGGGGGAGCTGCGGAGGGGGGGCGTGCGGGTCGCGATCGACGATTTCGGCATCGGCTACTCGTTCCTCAGCCACGTGAAGAACCTGCCGGTCGACCGGCTCAAGATCGACCAGTGCTTCGTCCGCAACCTGCAGAACGATCCCAACGACGCCGTCATCGTCCGGGCGATCATCGGCCTGGCGCACGACCTGCAGATGACGGTGGTGGCGGAGGGGGTCGAGACCGTCGAGCAGCTGTCCCACCTGGCCGGCGAGAACTGCGACGAGATCCAGGGCTACTACTTCAGCCG
>CAXUBN010000303.1:2932-3390 GCA_964249255.1 uncultured Acetobacteraceae bacterium
CGTCCGTTGCCGCTGCCCGAGCTGGTCGAGATGCTCCGCCGCGACGGCGGATCCTGACCGGTCGATCCGGCGCCGTCAGCGCGCCGACAGGTCCACCCGGGCGATGCGGCCGGTCGCGGTGCCGAACAGCAGCCACGACCCGCCGCCGGCGAACGACAGCGCCGTCACCGCGCCGCCGCCGGCGCCGCACACCGGCAGCACCCGGCGCGTCCCCACGTCGGCCATCAGCACGGTGCCGCAAGAATAGCCGGCGGCGACGATGTCGTGCTGCGGATGGAACGCGACGCGGGTGCAGGTCGCGTCCGGCACCCCGGCCAGCTCGTTGGGCGCCTTGCCCATCGGGCCGCCCCCGCTGAACGGCCACAGCACCACGCAGGGCGCGCCGCTGCTGGCCAGCCAGCGGCCGTTGCGCGAGAACGCCAGCGACTGCGTCTTCTGCGGATAGCCGCTCATGCGCA
>CAXUBN010000304.1:0-1264 GCA_964249255.1 uncultured Acetobacteraceae bacterium
GGCATGCACCGAGGCCGGGTTGCCGGCCAGCTCCAGGGCCGCCATCGCGGCGTTGCGCGCCGCCGGGCGCAAGGGCTCGCTGGCGTTGGCGTCGAGGTAGGTCCGAAGCGCCATCCCCGCGGCCGGTCGATCGGTCATGCCGTGATCCTCACGGGTCCGTATGGGACGATGTGCCGCCATATGTCGTCCCGCGGCGGTATTCCGTTGTAAACGCTGGACCCGTCTCGTTATATGGGTGCCCGCGCCGGTTCGCACGATCTGACGACCGGTCCGGACAAGGACAATGTGCCCGATGCCCGTGAAGTCAGTCGCCATCCCGGGTGCCGTCCTGGGCATGATGTCGAGCACGTTTGGCGGTGCCTCGCCGCACGCGACGCCGGTGCCAGCCACGCGTCAGACGCACGCGTGATCTTCCGGACGTTAAACTGGCCCGGGCTTCGCGCCATCTGATGAGAACAAGGTCCGGCGGGGCATCGCCGGACTCGATTGCTTTGCAACACGCTGGATATCCATGCCACCGGAGACAGCCCATGAGAATCGCGGGACATTATGCCTGAGGTGATGTTCGCCGGCCCCGACGGCCGGCTCGAGGGACGGTACCACCATTCCGGCGAGAGCAACGCGCCGCTCGCCCTGATCCTGCAGCCGCATCCGATGCACGGCGGCACCATGAACAACCGCATCACCTACACGATGTACCGCAGCTTCGAGCGGCTCGGCTTCTCGGTCATGCGCTTCAACTTCCGCGGGGTGGGCCGCAGCCAGGGCCGCTACGACGGCGGCATCGGCGAGATCTCCGACGCCGCCGCGGCTCTGGACTGGATGCAGATGGTCAACCCGAACTCGGGCGGACTGTGGATCGCCGGCTACTCGTTCGGCGCCTTCGTCGGCATGCAGCTGCTGATGCGTCGCCCGGAGATCTCCGGCTGGATCAGCGTGGCGCCGCCGGCCAACCACTACGATTTCGGCTTCCTGGCGCCCTGTCCCTGCGGCGGCCTGCTGCTGCACGGCGAGGCCGACGAGCTCGTGCCCGAGCCCGGCGTGCGTAAGCTGGTCGACAAGCTCAACACCCAGAAGGGCGTCACCGTCGACTACCGCGTCCTGCCCGGCGCCGACCACGTGTTTGCCAACCACGCCGAGCGGGTGTCGGACGCGGTCGAGGACTACGTCGGCAAGATCGTCGCCCGCAAGACCATGGCGCTGGCGGCCGACTGAGCAGAAGGGGGGGGGGGGGGGGGGGGGGGGGGGGGGCGGGCGGGGGCGG
>CAXUBN010000304.1:1274-3361 GCA_964249255.1 uncultured Acetobacteraceae bacterium
CCGCCCCCCCCCCCCCCCCCCCCCCCTAGGGGCGCCCCATGCCGACCAGTGACTTCCTCGCCGAGGCCGAGGCCCGCGGCTTCGTCCACCAGTGCACCGACCGCGACGGCCTCGACGCCGCGCTGCGCGCCGGAACCGTGTCCGGCTACACCGGCTTCGACCTCACCGCCGACTGCCTGCATGCCGGATCCATGGTGCAGATCATGCTGCTGCGGCTGCTGCAGCGGCACGGCCACCGGCCGGTGCTGCTGCTGGGCGGCGGCACCACCAAGATCGGCGACCCGTCCGGCAAGGAGGAGGCGCGCCAGCTGCTCGGCCCCGAGCGCATCGCCGCCAACGGGGAGGGCATCCTCGCCATCCTGCGCCGCTTCGTCGCCATGGACGACGGCCCCAACGGGGCGATCATCGCCGACAACGCCGACTGGCTGGACCGGCTCGGCTACATCGAGCTGCTGCGCGAGGTCGGGCCGCACGTGCCGGTCAGCCGCATGCTGTCGTTCGACAGCGTGCGGCTGCGGCTGGAGCGCGAGCAGGGCCTCAGCTTCCTCGAGTTCAACTACGCGATCCTGCAAAGCTATGACTTCCGCGAGCTCGGCCGCCGTCACGGGGTCGCGCTGCAGATGGGCGGCTCCGACCAGTGGGGCAACATCGTCTCGGGCGTCGACCTGGTGCGGCGCACCGACCGGCGGCAGGTGTTCGGCCTGACCACGCCGCTGATCAGCACCGCATCCGGCGCCAAGATGGGCAAGACCGCCGCCGGCGCGGTGTGGCTGTCGGCCGACCGGCTGTCGCCGTTCGACTACTGGCAGTTCTGGCGCAACACCGCCGACGCCGACGTCGGCCGCTTCCTGCGCCTGTTCACCGACGTGCCGGTGCCCGAATGCGACCGGCTGGGCGCGCTGGGCGGCGCCGAGATCAACGAGGCCAAGAAGATCCTGGCCACCGAGGCCGCGGCGCTCTGCCACGGCCGCGCCGCCGCGGAGGCCGCCGCGGAGGCCGCACGCCGCTCCTTTGAGGACGGCGCGCTGGTGCAGGACGCCCTGCCATCGCGCGACGTCCCCGCCGCCACGCTGTCCGCCGGCATCCCGATCTTCCGCCTGCTGGCCGAGACCGGTCTGTCGGCCAGCAACGGCGAGGCGCGCCGGCTGATCCGTGGCGGCGGCGCCCGCATCAACGACCAGCCGGTGTCGGACGAGGCCCGGCTGGTAACCGACGCCGACCTGGTGGAGGGCGCGGTCAAGCTGTCGGCCGGCCGCAAGCAGCACCTGCTGGTCCGCCCGGTCCCGTCCTGAACCGGCAGGCGGACCGTCGCCGTCCGCCGCCGGGTCCGCGGCGGGTTTGTGTCCGCTCCCGTCCTGTGCTGGATCGGATCCGGAACCGGCGCCATCGGGAACAGGATATGGATTGCAGCCCGCCCCTCCTCGGCCCACCCCTGATCGCGGCGCCGGAGAACCAGCTCGCCATCCGCCGCGCGGTGGCGCATCTGTGCGGCCGCTTGGCCTGGTCGGTGCTGCACGAGGTGCCGCTGCCGAATAACCGCCGCGCCGACCTGCTCGCCCTGCGGCCGGACGGCGGCTTCGTCTGCATCGAGGTCAAGTCCGGGCCGCATGACTTCCTGTCTGACGCCAAGTGGCCGGAGTACCGGCCGTTCTGCGACGTGGTCGGCCCGTACGGCCCGCTGCCCGGCGTCATCGCCGAGGCCGACCTGCTGCGCGACGCCCCCCCGCACCGGCTGACGCCGGCGGCGCGCCGGGCGCTGACGCATCGCTTCGCAACCCTGGCGGCCAACCGGCTGTCGACGCTGGAGCATCCCTCCATCACCGCCTCGCTGCGCGCGGCGCTGCGGGTCGAGTAGCCTCCCTCCACCCTGGCCGCGGCGCGCCCATCCATGGCACCGTGACGACATGACGCCCGCATCCGACCCACCGCCCGCCCCATCCCCGGCCGTGACGGAGCGCCTGGCGGCGGCGCGGCCGGTCATGGACGCGGCGGCGGCGCTGGCGATGCGGGTGCGGCCGCCGCCGGGGGGGCGGGCGGGTACGCTGTAGGCGGCGCAGGCCTGGCTGACCGAGCCCGATGGCGGCGTG
>CAXUBN010000305.1:0-3341 GCA_964249255.1 uncultured Acetobacteraceae bacterium
CCCGCGTCGCCGCCGCCTCCGGATCGCCCGCCGTCTGCTGCGGCGCCCCGGGCGACACCGTGCCGCCGGCGTGCACCTTCTGGATGCCGTCGACGATGATGCCCTGCCCGGCCCTGAGCCCGGACAGCACCACGGTGTCGGTGCCCACCGTCTCGCCCAGCTTGACGTCGATGCGGACCGCCTTGTTCCCCGTCCCAAGCCCGAACACGTAGCTGCCCTGCTGGTCGGACAGCACGGCCGACGCCGCCACCACCAGCTGCTGGACGGGGTGCGGGTCCGCCACCGTCACGGTGACGAACTCCCCGTCGACCAGCTCGCGGCTGGTGACGCCGGCCACCGTGCCGCCGCTGTGGATCGGATTGGGGACGGTGGCGCGCAGCGTGATGGTGTCGGTCTGCTCGGCCACGGTCGGCGACACGTAGTCCAGCGTGCCGTCATGGTCGTAGCCGGAGCCGTCGCCGAGGGTGAGCTTGATCGCCGCCTTGTCCAGTCCGCCCGCCGCCGCGTAGCGCCGCTGCAGCGTCAGCAGGTCGCGGGTGGCGACGGGAAACACGACGTACATCGGGTCCTGGGTGACGATGGTGGCCAGCGTGCCGCTGCTGGGACTGACCACGTTGCCCTGGTTGACGCTGGTGGAGGTGATGCGCCCGCCCACGGGGGCCCTGATCTCGGTGTAGCCCAGCTGGATCTGCGCCGACTGCAGGTTGCCCTGCGCGGTCAGCACGTTGGCCGCCCCGCTCTGCGCGGTTTCCTGTGCGTTGTCGTAGGCCTGCTTCTGGCCGGCGGGCGTGCGCAGCAGCTGCGCCTGGCGCTGGAAGTTCACCCGCGCGTTGGCGACGTTGGCCTGCGCCTGCGCCAGCGTGCCCTGCTGCGCCAGCACCTGCGCCTGGAACGGCCCCTGCTCCAGCACATACAGCAGGTCGCCCTGCTTGACCTCGGAGCCCTCGTCGAACATCCGCTTGTCGAGGTAGGCGGTGACCCGCGGCACCAGCGCCACCCGGTCGATCGCCTGGATGCGGCCGATATACTGCGAGCTGCCGGTCACCGCGCGCTCCCGCACCGGGGCGATGCCCACCGGCGGCGGACCCATCGGCGGGCCGCCCCTCGGCTGCGCCAGCGCCGCATCGGCCATGACGGGCGCCAGCAGGGCGATCAGCGCCAGCACCGGTCGCAGATGACGCGCCGGCGCCGCGGATGGCGGGGCGGCGGGAATGGTGAGCGCCAGGACGCGCCGCATCGGGAATGTCCTCATGGCGGCCCCGATGATCGGGGGCCGATCGCGCGATCCGGTCCGGGCCGTCCAAGGGAGACGGTTCCTGACCGATCGGTCACTCACCAATACAGGCTGACTCGGTGTCAATGCAACCGCGCCCCGGACCTGCCGTTCCGACCCGGAGCCTGTCCGCCCCCGACGGCGAACCGTCACCCTGATCATGCGAGCGCCATGCAGCCAGCCAGCACGGTCGACCCGACGCGGAGGGATCGATCGGCCCCCGGATCGGCTGTCGCGGGCCAGCCCCACCGGGTCGTGATCATCGGCGCCGGCTTCGGCGGCCTGGCGGCGGCGCAGGTGCTGGCCCACACCGCCGCGCAGGTCACGCTGATCGACCGCACCAACCACAACCTGTTCCAGCCGTTGCTCTACCAGGTGGCGACCGCGGCCCTGGGCGCCGAGGACATCACGGTGCCGGTGCGTTCGCTGTTCCGCGATGCCGCCAACGTCACGGTCCTGATGGCCGAGCTCACGGGCATCGACCGCGCGGCGCGGCTCGTGCGCCTGGAGGGCGCGGATCCGGTCCCCTTCGACACCCTGATCCTGGCCACCGGCTCGGTGTACTCCTGGTTCGGCCACGATGAATGGTCGGCGCGGGCGCCGGCCTTGAAGACCCTGTCCGACGCCCTGTCGCTGCGCACCCGGCTGCTGGATGCCTTCGAGCGTGCCGAGAACTGCTCCGACCCGGCCGAGGTGCGCCGGTTGCTGACCTTCGTGGTGGTGGGTGCCGGCCCGACCGGCGTCGAGATGGCCAGCTCGATCGCCGAGCTGGCGCATCATACCCTGGCGAAGGACTTCCGCCGTATCCGCCCGTCCGAGGCCCGCATCGTGCTGTGCGACGCCGGCACCGCCGTGCTGGCCGGGTTCCCCAGGCGGCTGTCCACCTATGCTGGCGACCGGCTGGAGCGGCTCGGCATCGAGCTGCGGCTGGGGGCCGCGGTGGAGCGCATCGACGAGAACGGCGTGGTGGCCGGTGGCGAGCGGATCGGGGCCGAGTGCGTGTTCTGGGCCGCCGGCATCGCCGCGACCCCGGTGGCGCGCTGGCTGGGGGTGGACGGCGCCGGCCGCGGCAAGCAGGTGAGGGTGTCGCCCGACTGCTCGCTGCCGGACGACCCGCGGATCTTCGTGGTCGGCGACGCCATGACGCTGCCCGGGCCGGACGGCACGCCGCTGCCGGGCTTGGGCTCGGTGGCCAAGCAGCAGGGCGCCTATGTCGGCCACCTCCTCAGGCGCCGGCTGCGCGGCCAATCCAGGCCGCCGGCACCGTTCCGCTACCGCAACTGGGGTCAGCTCGCGATCCTCGGCAGCAACAGTGCGATCGCCGACTTCGGCCGCGTCCGGCTCACCGGCCGGGTGGCCTGGCTCCTGTGGAGCGCCGTGCACCTCATGCTGCTGGTGAGCGCCCGCAACCGGGTGGGGGTCTACGTGAACTGGGTCTGGGCCTGGCTCACCTACGGGCGCGGCGCCCGCGTCATCATCCGGGAACCCGCCGGCCACATGTCCAGCCACGCGCCCTGACCGTGCCGGCGTTCCCGCTCAGCGACCATTGCGACGGCGAGCTCTTCCACAACCCGCCGGTCCGGGGCGAGCCCCCCGCCTCATCACCGGCTCCATCGCCGGCCCCATCGCCAGGTGGACGCCTGCTGCCGATCCTGCGCTGGCGCCTGGGCGGCACCCGGGCGCCCTGGCCGGAGCGCATCACGGATCCGCCCCCGTCCGGCGACCCGATGGCGGTGCCGCCCCCCGGCACGATCGCACTCACCTTCATCGGCCATGCCAGCGTGCTGATCCGGCTGGACGGCCTCACGATCCTGGCCGACCCGATCTTCAGCGAGCGCTGCTCGCCGGTCGGCTGGGCCGGACCGCGGCGGGCACGGCCACCCGGCCGCACGCTGGCGCAGCTGCCCCGGATCGACCTGGTGCTGGTCAGCCACAACCACTACGACCACCTCGACCTGCCGAGCCTGCGCGCCGTGGCCAGGCGCGACCGGCCGCGCTTCCTGGTCGCGCTCGGCAACCGGCCTTATCTCGCTCGCGCCGGCGTGGCCGGGGACGCGGTGACCGAGCT
>CAXUBN010000306.1:0-3334 GCA_964249255.1 uncultured Acetobacteraceae bacterium
TGCCGATCAGCAGCGAGCCCGGGATCAGCGTCGCCTCGTAGAACACGTAGAACAGGACGAAGTCGAGCGCGGAGAACACGCCCAGCAGCGTGGTCTCGAGCAGCAGGGTGGCGATCATGTAGTCGCGTACGCGGCTTTCCACCGTGCGCCAGCTGGCCAAGATCGCGACCGGCGCGATCAGCGCGGTCAGCATCACGAACAGGAGGCTGATCCCGTCCAGGCCGAGATGGAACGAGATGCCCAGCCCCGGCATCCAGTCGAGCCGGTCCTCGTAGCGGAAGCCGGCACCCGTCCCACTCGTTCCGGGTACGAAACCGATCCAAAGCCCCAGCGCCAGCACGAGCGTGAGCAGGCTGGTGCCCAGCGCCACCTGGCGTACCAGCCCGTCGGTCCCGATGCCGCCGCCCCTGGACCCGCCGCGCAGCGCCAGCAGCAGCAGGGCCCCCAGCATCGGCAGGAAGACCAGGATGGACAGGATGGGCAGGTGCACGGAGCCGGTCGTCCCGATGGATGGGCTGCCGGACGGCGGCACCGCATGACAGGTGCATCATCCTAGTTCGCACCGGCCGCAGGCACCAGGGGCCGGCCCGGTTGGCGATTGGGTCGGCGGTTGGGCCGGCGGTCCGCTTCCATCGCGGGCCCCGCCTTAACGATCCCTTCATCGCCGGCCGTCATGATCCCGGCAACAGGCACGCCGCCGGCGATCCAAAAGGGACCAAGCCGTGACCAAGACCATCTTCGTCGACCCCAGCGTCGCCGGACCCGACCTGCTGTTCTCCACCGGCACGGTTGCCGCCGATGGCGCCGAGCAGTTCGCGGCCGCGCTGCCGGAGATCGGGGGCAGCGCCGACACCGGCTGGAACATCACCCAGTGGAACACGCCGGCCAGCGAGATCTTCGATCCGGCAGCACCCGTGCTGGCCGATGCGGCCGACGACGATCCGGTGCTCGGAACGGCGATCGCCTCCTGGCACACCGGCACCGCCACCTCCGGCAGCGGCCTGGTGGTCTATGGCGGACCCGGCACCTACACCTACGCCCTGACCGCCGCCGGCGGCGGCACCCGCGACACCTTCCTGCAAACCACCGGCTACGCCCCGGGTGCGGTGACCTTCGCGCATCCGATCACCTTCACCGCGGAGGAGCGGCTCGCCGCGGCCAGCGCCGGTGACGGCGGCACCGCGATCGCCTTCAACAGCTTCACGGTGTTCTTCAACGAGGCCGGCAGTCCCGGCTACGACGCGTCGAAGCCCACCGACGAGGTGTTCCTGCAGGTGCCGCTGACCGACTTCCGCGGCGAGCCGGGCCCGTACGAGACCATCTCGAAGGGCAACTATGACCAGACCATCTACAACCTGTCCTCGCAGTCGGTGAGCGCCACCGATGCGGTGACCAGCGACGCGTCGGTCAACGCGCTCGGCTTCGCCGCCGACGACGGCGCGCTGCACACGGTCAGCATCGACCTCAGCCAGGCGCTGCTGCGGCTGGTCGACCAGATGGCGCTGCAGGATCCGGCGGACGCGGCCGCCTTCCTGGACTTCTCGCGCTGGTCGATCGGCAGCGTGTATGCCGGCGTCGAGACCAGCTCCGGGCCGGACGGCGACGCGGTTCCCGGTGGCGCGCTCACGCTGGACATCGCCCACCCGACGCTCACGGAGGACACGGACCAGACCGCGTCGTCGTCCATGGCCCCCTCCACCGTGCAGTCGATCGACGGCAACGGCTACGCCAACGACGAGGACGCCGGCATCGTCGCCACCCTTTCCGGCACGGTGAACGCCGTCCGGCTCACCGGCACCGGCATCAAGACGGTCACAAGCCGGGGCAGCGACAGCGTGACGGTCGGCGATGGGCAGACGGTGGCGCTGCATGCCGACGGCACCGGCCTCGCGGTGGACGGGCAGATCGCCACCTTCGGCGGCGCCAGCATCGACGGCACGGCGCCGTTGAGCGTGTCCGGCAGCTTCGGCACGCTCGACGTCAGCAGCGCCGCCGCCGGCGACACCATCACCGGCAGCGCGTCCGGCGCCGCAACCGTGACCTTGAACGGCAGCGCCGCCCGCCTCGACCTGTCCAGCGCCGCGACCGTGACGCTGGGCGGCGACGGCGACCAGGTGGCCACGAGCGGCGGCATCGTCTCGCTGTCCGGCGCCGACATCGGCCAGAACGCCGCGATCGACCTGGACGGCGGCGGCACGCAGACCGTGTTCCTGAACGGCCGCAGCGGCGCGGTCACCGAGACCGGCAGCGGCACGCAGGTGGTGGTGGCCTCAGCGGGCGGGCAGGACGGCAGCGTGCAGCTCACCGGGGGTGCCGGCACGCAGACGCTGTGGACCGGCGGCGCCACCGCGACCGTGACCGGCTCGAACATGGGCATGGGCACGGGCTCGGCCGGATCGCTCGCCATCCACGCCCAGGCCGGCTCGCACGTGGCACTGCAGCTCGGGGCCGAGCGCACCACCCTCGACGACGAGGGCGGCACGGTCATCGTGCAGGGCGCCAGCGACCCGGCCGCCAGCGCGTTCGTGTCCGGCGGCGCCGGCAGGGTCACCGTGCAGGGTGGCGCCGAGCAGCTGGTGGCGGCGGCCGGCACCAGCGCCGACGGGCTGCTGCAGGTCGTCGCCGGCAGCGGCGCGCAGACGATCTTCGGCGGCGCCGGCACGGTGACCGCGATCGGCAGCCACGCCACCGCCGGCAGCCAGGTGATCGTGAACGGCGCGGACCCGGATGCGGTGACCACCATCTTCGGCGGCCTGACGCGGCAGACGATCTGGACCGGCCAGGCCCACGACACCATCGTCTCCTCCGACCAGGCCGGCGACGCGTCGGGCTCGATCGCGGCCATCATCCAGGGGGGCACCTCGGCCTACTGGGGCGGCACCGAGTCCGCCTCACTCACCAACGGGGACGGCATCCTGGACGCATTCCTGCGCGGCGACGGCGCGGTGAGCATCCTGGCCTCGATGACCGGCACCGGCCGCACCACGCTCACCGGCTTCAACCCGCTGCACGACACGCTGACCCTGGGCGGCCTGTCCGACCCTTCCGCGGTGCAGGTGGCGTATGGCGGCGGCAACGCCACGCTGTCGGTCGGCGGCAGCGCCGCCTCGGTGATCCTGGTCGGCGTCTCGCACGTGGACCTGTCGCCGTTCGCCGGCGGCGTCGCCGTCACCGTGTGACCCGAACAACCGGTGCCGGACCGCCCGTTTGCGTTCGTTCCGGTCCTGCACCAGAATCGGTGCCGACCGAACCGGACCGGGAAGAGCATCATGGCCGGCACCGTCCGGCGCGCGCTGCAGGCTGCCGCGGCCAGCGCCGCGATGCTGGCCGCGGC
>CAXUBN010000307.1:0-3324 GCA_964249255.1 uncultured Acetobacteraceae bacterium
GCCCGAGGGATGGCGCGAGGTGGACGTGCTGGTGGCCAATGCCGGGCTGGCGCTGGGGCTGGGACCGGCCTGGGAGGCCGACCCGCAGGACTGGGCGCGCATGGTGGACACCAACGTCGGCGGCGTGCTGGGTCCGGTGCGGGCGCTGCTGCCGGGCATGGTGGCGCGCGACCGCGGCCACGTGGTGGCGATCGGCAGCACCGCCGGCAGCTACCCGTATCCCGGCGGCCACGTGTATGGCGGCACCAAGGCATTCGTCGCCCAGTTCGTCCGCAACCTGAAGGCCGACCTGGTCGGCACCGGCGTGCGCGTCACCACCATCGCACCCGGGCTGGTCGGCGGCAGCGAGTTCAGCAACGTCCGCTTCGGCGACGACGCGCGGGCGGAGGCGCTCTACCGGGGCGCCGACCCGCTGCTGCCCGAGGACATCGCCGAGACGATCAGCTGGGTGATCGGCCTGCCCCCGCGCGTCAACGTCAACAGCGTCGAGCTGATGCCGACGACGCAGGGCCCCGCGGCGCTCGCGGTCAAGCGGCGCGGCGACTGAGCGAACCGGGATGGACCCCGCACTCCGCAAGGCGCTGCTCAAGCGCTACCGCGTCACCGGCGGCCGGCAGTTTCGTCTGTCCGACCATGACCCGGCCGACCTCGACGGGTTGCCGATCGACGAGGAGGCGGGCAGGGCGCTGCTGGCCGAGGGGGTCGAGCGGCTGGCCGCACTGCAGGCCGACCTCTACGCCGACGGGCGGTGGGCGCTGCTGGCGGCGTTCCAGGCCATGGACGCGGGCGGCAAGGACGGCACGATCAAGCACGTGATGTCGGGGGTGAACCCGCAGGGCGTGACCGTGGCGTCGTTCAAGCAGCCGGGTCCGGTGGAGCTCGGCCACGACTTCCTGTGGCGGATCAGCGCGGCCCTGCCACCGCGCGGGCGGATCGGCATCCTCAACCGCAGCCACTACGAGGAGGTGCTGGTGACCCGCGTGCACCCCGAACTGCTCGACCACCAGCGCCTGCCGGCGGCCAAGCACGGCCACAAGTTCTGGAAGCATCGCTACCGCGACATCCGCAGCTTCGAGAGCTACCTCCGGCGGCAGGGGACGGTAACGCTCAAGTTCTTCCTCCACATCTCGAAGGACGAGCAGCGCCAGCGCTTCCTGGCCCGCCTCGACGATCCGGACAAGACCTGGAAGTTCAGCGCCGCCGACCTGACCGAGCGGCAGCATTGGGACGCCTATCAGGGCGCATACGAGGACGCGATCGCCGCCACCGCGACGTCGGATGCGCCCTGGTTCGTGGTGCCGGCGGACCGGAAGTGGTACGCGCACCTGGTGGTGGTGGAAGCGCTGATCCACGCGCTGGAGCGGCTCGAACTGTCGCGGCCGCCGCCGGAACCGGGCCTCGCGGAGGCCCGGCGGCAGTTGGAGGCGGAGTAAGGAGAGACCGCCCCTAGTCGGCGATCTCCTGCTCGCGCTCCGAGCCATCCTCCTCGGGCTCCGGCACGGGGGCCGGGTTCTCGATGTACTCGAAGGCGAGCTTGCCGTCCTTCAGCGTCACCTTGACCGCGCCGCCATGGACCAACTTGCCGAACAGCAGCTCCTCGGCCAGCGGCTTCTTGATGTGCTCCTGGATCACGCGGGCCAGCGGACGAGCACCGTAGAGTCGGTCGTAGCCGCGCTCGGCCAGCCATTCCTTGGCGGACGACGACACCTCGATGGTGACGTTACGGTCGGCGAGCTGGGCCTCGAGCTGGAGCACGAACTTCTCGACCACGCGGCCGACGATCTCCGGCGTCAGCCCGGCGAACGGGATGATCGCGTCCAGCCGGTTGCGGAACTCCGGGGTGAAGATGCGCTTGATCGCCTCCTCGTCCTCGCCGGCGCGGTTGTCACGGCCGAAGCCGATCGCCTCGCGGGTGAGATCGGCCGCCCCCGCGTTGGTGGTCATGATCAGGATGACGTTGCGGAAGTCCACCGTCTTGCCGTTGTGGTCGGTGAGCTTGCCGTGGTCCATCACCTGCAGGAGGATGTTGTAGAGGTCGACGTGCGCCTTCTCGATCTCGTCGAGCAGCAGCACCGCGTGCGGGTGCTGGTCGATGCTGTCGGTGAGCAGGCCGCCCTGGTCGAAGCCGACATAGCCCGGGGGCGCGCCGATCAGCCGCGAGATCGAGTGCCGCTCCATGTACTCCGACATGTCGAAGCGGATCAGCTCGATGCCGAGCGTGGAGGCGAGCTGCTTGGCCACCTCGGTCTTGCCGACGCCGGTGGGGCCGGAGAACAGGTAGTTGCCGATCGGCTTCTCGGCGTCGCGCAGGCCGGCGCGGGACAGCTTGATCGCCGCCGACAGCGCCTCGATCGCCTTGTCCTGGCCGAACACCATCGACTTCAGGTCGCGCTCCAGAGAACGCAGCGTTTCCTTGTCGTCGGCCGACACGCTCTTGGGCGGGATGCGGGCGATCTTGGCCACGATCTCCTCGACGTCGCGCAGCGTCACCACCTTGCGGCGCTTCTCCTCGGGCTGGAGCATCCGGGATGCGCCCACCTCGTCGATCACGTCGATCGCCTTGTCGGGCAGCTTGCGGTCGTGGATGTACTTCACGGCGAGCTCCACCGCGGCGCGGATCGCCTCCTCGGTGTAGGACACCTTGTGGTGCTTCTCGTAGTTGACCTTGAGCCCGCGCAGGATCTTGACCGCGTCCTCGACCGACGGCTCGTTGACGTCGATCTTCTGGAACCGGCGCACCAGCGCACGGTCCTTCTCGAAGTGCTGGCGGAATTCCTTGTAGGTGGTGGACCCGATGCAGCGCAGCGTGCCCTGGGCCAGGGCCGGCTTGAGCAGGTTGGATGCATCCATCGCGCCGCCCGACGTGGCGCCGGCGCCGATCACGGTGTGGATCTCGTCGATGAACAGGATGCCGCCCGGATTGGCCTCGAGCTCGGTCACCACCGCCTTCAGCCGCTCCTCGAAGTCGCCGCGGTAGCGGGTGCCGGCGAGCAGCGCGCCCATGTCGAGCGCGTAGATAGTGGACTTGGCCAGCACCTCGGGCACGTCGTTCTCGACGATGCGCTTGGCCAGGCCCTCGGCGATCGCGGTCTTGCCGACGCCGGGATCGCCCACGTAGAGCGGGTTGTTCTTGGTGCGCCGGCACAGGATCTGGATGGTGCGCTCGATCTCCTGGTCGCGCCCGATCAGCGGGTCGATCTTGCCGGCCTGCGCCTTCTTGTTGAGGTTGACGCAGTAGGCGGACAAACCGTCCTGCTGCTTGGCGCCGCCGCGGCCGCGCTCCTCGCGCTCGCCCTCGGCACCCTCGCCGCCACCGGCCTGGCC
>CAXUBN010000308.1:0-3311 GCA_964249255.1 uncultured Acetobacteraceae bacterium
GTTCGGCCTGGGCAAGGCGCGGGAGATCCTGCACCGGGACTGGCGGCCGGACCCGACGCTGCGGTTGCCGGCCGAGCTGTGGCAGCCGCGGATCGGGCTCCGGGAGGGGCTGGCCGAGACCGTCCGATGGTGGCGGGAACGACCCGCCACGCCGGATGGGCGCGCCGCCGCGTTCCATGGTAGCGTCGCATCCGGAAGCCCGTAGCAACGGGACCGCAACCTCGGAAGAAACCGCCATGTCCATCCTCGCCTGGATCATCCTCGGCCTGATCGCCGGGTTCATCGGCAGCAAGCTCGTCAACAAGACCGGCGAAGGTCTGGTGCTCGACATCGTGCTGGGCATCGTCGGCGCGGTGGTGGGCGGCTTCGTGTTCAACGCGTTCGGCGCCGGCGGAGTCACCGGCCTTAACCTGTACAGCCTGGTCGTTGCCGTGGTCGGCGCCGTGATCGTGCTGTTCCTCTATCATGCGGTCGTCGGCCGCCGTTCCATCCGGTAGAACCCGCTCGCCGAAGGATCATCCGCATGCAGCCGTCCCTCGAACTCGGCCTGGGCACCTTCGGCGACGTGTCCGCCGGTCCCGACGGCCGGCCGCTGTCGCATGCGCAGGTGATCCGCAACGTTGTCGACGAGGCGATGCTGGCCGACCGGCTGGGCGTCGACCATTTCGGCATCGGCGAGCATCACCGGGCCGACTTCGCCGTGTCGGCGCCGGAGATGGTGCTGGCGGCGATCGCGACGCGGACGCGGCGGATCCGGCTGGGTACGGCGGTGACGGTGCTCAGCTCGGACGATCCGGTGCGGGTGTTCCAGCGCTTCACCACGCTGGACGCGCTGTCGTCCGGACGCGCGGAGGTGATCCTGGGACGCGGCTCCTTCATCGAGTCGTTCCCCCTGTTCGGCCACGAACTCGCCGACTACGAGCGCCTGTTCGAGGAGAAGCTGGACCTGTTCGCGACGCTGCTGCGCCAGGACACGGTGACCTGGAGCGGCACGGTGCGGGCGCCGCTGCACCGGCAGGGGGTGTATCCGCGTCCCGAGCGGATCCTGCCGACCTGGGTCGGCGTCGGCGGCAGCCCGGACTCGGTGGTGCGGGCGGCGCGCCACGGGCTGCCGCTGATGCTCGGCATCATCGGCGGCGACGCGCGCCGGTTCCGGCCGCACGTGGAGCTGTATCGCCGGGCGTTCGCGCAGCTCAAGCGGCCGGCGCAGGCGGTGGGCGTGCAGTCCCAGGGCCACGTCGCCGAGACCGACGTGCAGGCGCGCGACGAGCTGTGGCCCGAGTTCCGCCAGATGCGCGACCGCATCGGCGCCGAGCGCGGCTGGCCGCCGATGAGCCGCGACGAGTTCGAGCGGGAGGTGGAAGGCGGCGCGCTCTACGTCGGCTCGCCGGACACCGTGGCCCGCAAGATCGCAGCCACCGCGACGGCGCTGGGGCTGTCGCGGTTCGATCTCAAGTACTGCTCCGGTCCGATGCCGCACGAGCGGCTGATGCGCGGCATCGAACTGTTCGGAGCCGCGGTGGTTCCGGCCGTGCGCGAGCTGCTGGGCGAGCCGGCGCTGCGCGCCGCGGGCTGAGAGAACCGCGTCAGGAGTTGAGCCGGGCCCGCAGGCGGCGCCACAGCGGGCCGCCGGGGGGCGCGTCCGCCCCCGAGTCCGTCTGCGCCGCCAGCTGCTCGACCAGGCGTGCCGCGATCAGGCCGCGCGGCCCGACCTGCCAGTTGTCGGCGGCGTCGCCGGTCGCCATCCAGGGCGGCAGCGTCAGCAGCAGCCGGGTCGATAGCGCGTCCAGCAGCGGCTCGTAGGTCGCCCGTAATGCCGCCAGCGTCGGCCGGGCGTCGTCGCTGCGCCAGAACAGCCCGCCATCCGCCATGATGTCGGTGAGGCGCTTGAAGTCGTCCTCCCCGAGCCGGTCGCCGCCGTCGTAGCGCGACGGCGTCACGCCGAACGAGCGCGCCATCTCGACGATCACCATGCGGCCCATGGTGAAGGTCATGCGCGCCTGCAGCGGCTGCGTGCCCTCGATGCCGACCAGGATCACCGCGCAGGTGTCGATCACCGCCGCCAGCGCCGCCAGCCAGGACTGGCTGTCGTGCTGAGAGCGGTAGAACACCAGCATCGGGTAGCTGAGATGGCTTTCCAGCAGCTCCGAGCCCCACACCTCCCATTCGCGCAGCAGGTCGTCGAGCCTGTCCATGCCGCCCGGCTCGCTGTGCCGGCCGAGCAGGGTGCAGGCGCAGGGGGGCGTGCCGGCGCGCACGTCGAGCTGGATCACGTGCGCCTCGCGACGGGAGAACAGCTGGTACAGCACCGGCAGGTAGCCGATCACCAGCGCCAGGAAGCCGAGCCCGAGCCCCGCCTCCAGCACCGACAGCCCGCGCGTGAGGTGCGAATGCGGCACCACGTCGCCATAGCCCAGCGTGAAGAAGGTGACGCCGCTCATGTAGACCTGGTCGATCAGCGGCGAATGCTCGGCCGGCCCGCTCTGGCAGACCCATTCCAGGATGCCGAAGCCCGCGATCAGGCCGAGCGCCCACAGCGAGAACAGCAGCACCATCGACAGCGGCCCGAACACGCTGAGGAAGTGCTCGCGCCGCGCCGACGCCTGGAACAGCAGCGCGATCCGCGACCAGAGCAGCCACACGGTGCGGAAGTACAGCCGGGCGGCGCGGAACCGCCGCGCCACGCGCCGCGGCAGCAGCATCACCTCGAACGCGTCCTGCAGCACCACCGCGATCAGGATCAGCGCGACCGGCGCCAGCAGCAGCTTCGTCATGAAGGGCGAGCGCGGCCCGGATCAGGGAGTTGCCGGCCCCGTGAGGATGGACGCCTGTCATCGGACCTCGCGGACCCGATCGCCGGCATCGCATGGCCATCGGAATCGGCCCGGGCCATCCGACCGAGGGATGCGGCGCGCCGTCGTGTGGGCCGGGGCCCCACCCGCGACGGCCATGGCCGCGATGGCCGGCTGAGGCCATGCCCGCAAAGGCTAAGACCGTGGGTACGGCGTGATCGCATGCGAGAACATCTCAACCGAGATGCGATTGGCGATGCGCTGCTCGAACCGCGTGCCGGCGGGCGGCCACTGACCCTGCCGCCCCCTGCGGAGCTGGACGATCCGGCGAACGGGACCTCGGCGGGCATCCACCCGCCATCCCGCACATCGACCGGCTGGACCCCATCGACGGACGCCCGGCAGGCCCTGACGGCGAGACCGGACGGACAACGACCTCAGCAGGCGGACCCCGCATCGGCCCCCGCCCGCAGCGCGTCCGCCACCGCTGGTGCGACCCGCGGCAGCGCGGCGCAGGTC
>CAXUBN010000309.1:0-3309 GCA_964249255.1 uncultured Acetobacteraceae bacterium
CTTCACGGTGATGTCGGCGCTGGCGGCGAGGCACGGCGCCATCAACCTCGGCCAGGGCTTCCCCGACACCGAGGGGCCGACCGACATCGTGCAGGCGGCCGCGGCGGCGTTGCTTGATGGCCGCAACCAGTATGCGCCGTTGACCGGCCTGCCAGAGCTGCGCGCGGCGGTGGCGCGGGCTGCCAGGCGGGACCATGGGCTCGACATCGATCCCGATGGCGAGGTGGTGGTCACGTCGGGCGCCACCGAGGCGCTCGCCGCCTCGCTCGCCGCCCTGCTCGACCCGGGCGACGAGGTGGTGCTGATCGAGCCGCTCTACGACACCTACCTGCCGGTGGTGCGGATGCTGGGCGCGGTGCCGCGCCTGGTCCGGCTGTCGCCGCCGGCCCCTGGGATGACGGACTGGGCGCTGCCGCGGGACGCGCTCGCCGCGGCGTTCGGACCGCGGACGAAGGCGATCGTGCTGAACGGCCCGATGAACCCGACCGGCAGGCTGTTCGACCCCGGCGAGCTCGCCCTGCTGGCGTCGCTGCTGCTCCAGCACGATGCCTATGCGGTCTGCGACGAGGTGTACGAGCACCTGGTGTTCCCACCCGGCCGGCACGTGCCGCTGATGACGCTGCCCGGCATGCGCGAGCGCTGCATCCGCATCGGCAGCGCCGGCAAGAGCTTCTCGCTGATCGGTTGGAAGGTCGGCTACGCCACCGCCGCCCCGAAGCTGGCCACCGTGATCGCCCGGGCGCACGGGAACCTGGCCTTCGCCACCGCCCCCAACCTGCAGCGCGCGGTCGCCTACGGGTTGGACAAGGACGCGGCCTACTTCGAGGCTCTCGGGGCGAACCTGCGGGCGAAGCACCGGCTGCTGTCGGACGGGCTGGCCGCGATCGGCCTCGACGTGCTGCCGGCGGCGGCCGGCTACTTCACGATCGCCGACATCGGGCGCTTCGCCCCGGACGGCGACGCGGCGTTCTGCCGGCGCATCACCGAGCATGCGGGCGTGGCCGCGATCCCCGTGTCGGCGTTCTATGCCGGGCCGGACGCCCCCGACCGCTACGTGCGGTTCGCCCACTGCAAGCGAGAGGAGATGCTGCGGGAGGCGCTGGACCGGCTGCGGCACTACCTGGGACCCGCCGATTGACGCCCGCCGCCGCCGCTTCTAAATCCGGCCCTGCTGTGGCGGACGTAGCTCAGTTGGTAGAGCGCCAGGTTGTGGTCTTGGATGTCGCGGGTTCGAGCCCCGTCGTTCGCCCCAGCATCCTATCCCCCACGTGACCGGCATCGTCGCGGTGATCCTGGCCGGCGGCGAGGCGCGCCGACTGGGCGGCATCGACAAGACGCTGATCGCGCTGGACGGCACGCCGGTGCTGTCGCTGATCCTGCGCCGCCTTCGTCCGCAGCTGGATCGGATCGCGCTCAGCGCCAACGGCGACCCGTCCCGCTTCGCGGCGTTTGCCCTGCCGGTCCTGGCCGATGCGCGATCGGGGATCGGCCCGCTGTCCGGGCTGCTGCGGGGCCTCGATTGGGCGGCCGGGCAGGGGGCGGATGCGCTGCTCACGGTGCCGGGCGATACCCCCTTCATCCCGCACGACCTGCTGCACCGGTTGTCGCCGGCCCCCGCGGTGGCCGTGTCCGGTGGCCGGCGCCATCACCTGGTAGCGATCTGGCCGGCGGCCTGGCGGAAGCCGCTCGCCGCCTACTTGGACGATCTGCCGGCGGACGCGCCGCGGCGGCTCTTCGGCGCACGCGCTTTCGCACGGTCGATGACGCCGCCGATGCGCGAGATCGGGTTCGCGACCGAGCCGGTCGATCCGTTCTTCAACGTCAATACCCCATCGGACCGTATCGCGGCGGAGGCGATGGTGGTGGCCCGCGGCGGCCATTGATGCCGGTCACCCCGGCCGTCACCGGTCGTTCGAAGGTCCTTGCCAGACCCTCCCGCAAACCGATGGGCGTCACGCCCAGCTCCTCGCGCATCGGCGCCACGTCGAACGCCTTGTCCTCCAGCAGCCGCCTGATCTCGGCGGGATCGATCGCGGGCAGGCGGGGGACCCGGCGGGCCAGCTGGACGGCCAGCATCAGAACGGCGGCCGGCACCGGCAGCACCGGTCGGCGCCACAGTCCGGCGGCGACGGTGACCGCCGCGACGAAGTCACGGTAGGCGATCGGCTCGGGGCCGGCGATCACCAGCGCCGACGGCGACGCCCAGTCCCGCGACAGCGCGGCCAGCAGCGATGCCGTCACGTCCGACTGGTGGATCGGCTGCACCAGCGCCCGGCCGCCGCCCGGCAGCGGCACGATCGGCAGGCGACCCAGCAGGGCGGCCAGGCGCTGCACGTTGTCCTCGCCCGCGGCGCCGTAGATCATCGTCGGGTGCAGCATCACGCCGGACCGCCCGGACCGCATCAGCGCCCGCTCACCGTCCAGCACGCCGTCGCCGTGCCGATCCGGCCAGCGGGTGAACTTGCGGGTGCTGCCCAGGAAGACCAGCCCGGCCTCGCGCGGCGTCGCGGCCAGCACGGCGGCGGCGTGGCGGGCATGCGCGGTGCTGGCCACCGTCGCGGCATTGCCCAGCGCCGTGGCCAGCGCCGGCGGATCGCGCAGGTCGGCGACCCAACAGTCGAGCCCGATGCCGGTCGCCGCCCAGCGTGCCGGATCCCGCACCACCGGCACCACCGTCCGGCCGCACCCGAGCAACGCCCGTACCAGGGCCTGACCTGAGCGGCCCGACGCGCCGATGACGTGGACGGGACGGGACGATGGGGCGGCTGGCGTCATGCGCGCATCATGCCGCACCGGCATCCGCCGCGCAGCCCGAGGCCGACGGACTGCGGTACCGGGTTACCGTGGCCAAAACCGATGATCCTGCCTCGCTTTGCAGGAAGCGCTTGACGCCGAGCCGTAGGGTCCGGATAAGGCCGGCATCGCGCGGCGACGCGCCCGGAGGATCCAACCGCATGGCCATCAAGACCACACTCTCGCTGAAGCCGGCGGAGGTGACCAAGGGCTGGGTGCTGATCGACGCCGACGGCCTAGTGCTCGGCCGTCTGGCCACCATCATCGCCCAGCGGCTGCGCGGCAAGCACAAGGCGCAGTTCACGCCGCACGTCGATTGCGGCGACAACATCGTCGTCATCAACGCCGAGAAGGTGCGCCTCACCGGCAACAAGGCCGGGCAGATGCTGTTCCACTACCACACCGGCCACCCCGGCGGCATCAAGCAGCGCACGATCGCGGACCGGCTGGGCGGCAAGCACCCCGGCCACGTGATCGAGAAGGCGGTGGAGCGCATGATCACCCGCGGCCCGCTGC
>CAXUBN010000310.1:0-3308 GCA_964249255.1 uncultured Acetobacteraceae bacterium
GGCTGATCGTGCTGACCGCCTTCATCTCGCCGTTCCGCGCCGAGCGCCGGCTGGTGCGCGACCTGCTGCCACCGGGCGAGTTCGTCGAGATCCACGTCGACGCCACCCTGGCCGACGCCGAGCGGCGCGACCCCAAGGGCCTGTACGGCAAGGCGCGCCGCGGCGAGCTCCGCAACTTCACCGGCATCGACAGCCCCTACGAGGTGCCGGAGCACGCCGAGATCCGCATCGACACCGCGGCGACGACGCCGGAGCAGGCTGCCGAGCACATCGTCGAGCGCCTGTTCGGTCTGCGCGACGAGGCGGCCTTCTCCATCTGAACGGTTCCGCGGGGCTGTTCGACGCCGGACCGATGACCGTGCCGTGAAGGACGGCAGGCGGGATCGTTGTTGCGTCGCCGCCGTCCGCGGGCCCACCCTGTCGCCGCCGGCCCGCCGGGGCCGTGCCGACGTCCCGGAGCGCCATCATGACGGAGCAGCCCGCCTACACCCCGCCCGCCGTCTGGACCTGGAACCGCGAGGGCGCCTCCGGCCGCTTCGCCGCCATCAACCGCCCGGTCGCCGGCGCCACCCACGAGCGGGAGCTGCCGGTCGGGCGCCACCCGTTGCAGCTCTACTCGCTGGGCACGCCCAACGGCATGAAGGCCACCGTCATGCTGGAGGAGCTGCTGGCGCTGGGCCACACGGGGGCGGAGTACGACGCCTGGCTGATCCGCATCAACGAGGGCGACCAATTCGGCAGCGGCTTCGTCGGCGTGAACCCGAACTCGAAGATTCCGGCGCTGCTCGACCGCAGCGGGCCGGAGCCGATCCGGGTGTTCGAGTCCGGCGCGATCCTGGTGCACCTGGCCGAGAAGTTCGACGCGTTCCTGCCGGTCGAGACGGCCAAGCGCGCCGAGTGCCTGTCCTGGCTGTTCTGGCAGATGGGCAGCGCGCCCTACCTCGGCGGCGGGTTCGGGCACTTCTATGCTTATGCCCCGGTCAAGATCGAGTACGCGATCGACCGCTTCGCGATGGAGAGCAAGCGTCAGCTCGACGTGCTCGACCGGCAGTTGAGCGCCAGCGCGTTCCTGGCCGGCGACGAGTACACGATCGCCGACATCGCGGTGTGGTGCTGGTACGGCCGCCTGGCCCGTGGGCAGCTCTACGAGGCCGGCCCCTTCCTGGACGTCGGCAGCTACGACCACGTGCAGCGCTGGGCGGAACTGATCCACGACCGTCCGGCGGTGCAGCGCGGCTGCATGGTCAACCGCGTCACCGGCCACCCCGCCGGCCAGCTGCACGAGCGCCACGACGCCACGGACTTCGACACGCGCACGCAGGACAAGCTCGCCCCATCCTGACCGACGGCCGGCCGCCGGTCACGCCTCCGGCAGCCGTACCCCGGACAGGCGCTCGCACTCCGCCACCAGCCGGTCCTGCCGTGCCGGATCGCCGGTGGCTCCGCTCGGCGCCTTCGGGCGCACGTGGAAGTAGTAGCCGCCGGTCCCAATGGTCGCGGGATCGTCCCCGGTGGCCAGCCAGACCTGGGTGCGATGGGCGGCGTCGAGGTCACCGGTGGCGCGCGGGCTCATCTTGGTCGCCACCCACCCCGGCTCCATCGCGTTCGACAGCACCGCTGGCCAGCGCCGCGCCACCGCGAACGCCAGCAGCACGTCGTGCAGCTTGCTGTCGGAATAGGCCTGGTTGCCTTGCCAGGGCCGCCGCTCCCAGTTCAGGTCGGTGAGCGACGAATTGCCGCGCCGGTGCAGCTCGGAGCTGACATACACCAGCCGCCGCGGCCGGTGCATCAGCGCGGTCAGCACGAACGGCGCCAGCGTGTTGACCGCGAACACGTGCGCCAGTCCGTCCTCGGTCACGAGCCGCTGCCGCTCCTTGTAGCCGACCGCCGCGTTGTGGATCACCGCATCGAAGGTGCCGAGCGCGTTGGCCTGTTCCGCCAGGTCCCGGGTCTGCGCCAGGCTGGCGAGGTCGCCGGCGAGGACCGTCTCCGCGCCCGGTACCGCCGCCATCGCCTCCCGCCCGCGCTCCGCGCTGCGGGCATGCAGCACCACGGCGTGCCCCCGTTCGAGCAGGAGTTGTGCCGCCATGCGGCCGAGGCCGTCGGATGAGCCGGTGACGAAGATGCGTGCCATGGCCGTTCAACGCACCAGGGTCGCCGGGAGATCGGTGCGGGATGTCGGCCGCTATCCGGCTGACGCCGCGGCCCGTAACGGACGAATCGAACTCGTCAACTTGACGAACGAGTGGGACTGGTCGTCCTGGGACCAGTCCGGGAGGTCACCATGCGGCAAGTCACGGTCGATGCCGCGAAGACGCATCGATCGAGGCTGATCGAGGCCGCCGTGGGTGGCGGGGAGGTCGTCATCGCGACGGGCGGCAAGCCGGTCGTACGCCTGGTGCCGGTCGTGCGGCGGCCATTCCGGATCGGGATGCTCGCCGGCCAGCTCGGTGCCGTCCCGGACTTCCTGGCGCCCACGGAGGATGACGAGCTCGATCCTCGGGAAGCCGGAGGTTCGTGACGGCGGTCCTGCTGGACACCCACGCCTGGGCCTGGAGCTTTACCGATGACACCCGCCTGTCCGCACGTGCCCGCACGGCAATGTATGGAGGCCGATACGGTGCCGATCAGCCCGATCACCGTCTTCGAGACCGCTCAGAAAGTCAGACTCGGCAAATGGTCGGAGATGATGCCCCTCGTTGATCGGCTCCCCGGTGTGCTTGAGGATCAGGGTGGCATGGTGACCGGCTTCGGACCGGCGATCTGTGTTGCGGCCGGGATGATGGACTGGCTTCATCGCGATCCCTTCGACCGCCTGCTCGCCGCGACCGCCAGGCAGGATGCCCCTCCGTTCATCCCCGCCGACGTGATCCTTAATGGTGTCGTCGACAGGATCTAGTGGGTGCCGTTGATGCCGCCGACGGGACGAGGCTTTGGAACAGGTCGATCCCCGGATGAGCCATGCCCGGAGAGCGGCGTCGTGACGAACGACCTCCGTTACCTGGGATCACTCGAGGACTTCACTGCGCGGACCAACCGGTTGAACTGATCTAACCAGCGAATGACGGGTCTCGTCGCGGTCGTTCGATCGGTGCAGGCCGCCACGACCTCCGACCCTGCACGGCCGCCGCGGCAGCTGGTAGGGTCGCCCCCGACCATACGGGGTGGCATACCATCCCGATCCAACCGCAACCGGAACCATCGCCTGATGACATCGCGGGTCCAAGCCGCCTCGCTGGCCGTCGCCATCCTCGCCGCCGCCGCCTCCGTGGGCGCCGCGCAGACCCCTGCCCAACCCCCTGCGCCGT
>CAXUBN010000311.1:0-3307 GCA_964249255.1 uncultured Acetobacteraceae bacterium
GGCCGTGTACGTCCTGTCCGGCCGCGGCGGCTCCGACCAGGTCTGGCGGCTGCCGCTCGCCGGCGGCCCGCCGGTGCAGGCGACCCACCTGCCGGTCGATGTCGGCAGCTTCCGCCTGTCGCCGGACGGCCATGCGCTGGTGGTGTCGCTGGCCGTGTTCCCGGACACCGACTCCCCGGATGACACGGCCAAGCGCCTGGACGCCACCCGGACCGGCAAGTCCACGGGGATGGTGTTCGACCGGCTGTTCGTCCGCCACTGGGACACCTACGCCGACGGCACCCGCAGCCACCTGTTCGCGCTGGCGCTCGACGGCGGCGGGATCGCCACCGGCCAGCCGACACCGTTGATGAAGGGCCTGGACGGCGACACCCCGGCCAAGCCGTTCGGCGACGAGAACGACTTCACGATCTCGCCCGACAACCGCACCGTGCTGTTCTCGGTCCGGATCGCCGGCCGCACCGAGGCGTGGAGCACCAACCACGACATCTTCCGCGTGCCGATCGACGGCAGCGCCGCGCCGCGGAACCTCACCGCCGCCAACCCCGCCTGGGACGCCGAGCCGCTGCTGTCCCCCGACGGCACCCGGCTGGCCTACCGCGCCATGAAGCGGCCCGGCTTCGAGGCCGACCGCTACGGCGTGATGGTGATGGACCTCCAGCACGGCATCACGCACGAGATCGACCCGCAATGGGACCGCTCGGCCGAGAGCCTGCTCTGGTCCCGGGACGGGCGCCGCCTGTTCGTGACCGCCGAGGAGGGGGGCCAGCAAAGGCTCTTCGCCCTGGACACCGCGCCCGGCGCCGCCAACGCCCATCCCGCGGCGCTGACCGGGGCCGGCCACGTGTCCGCGGCCGTGCTGGCCGGCCCCGACATCGTGTTCGCCCGCGACGCCCTCGACGGGCCGTCGCAGCTCTGGCGCGTCCCGGCCGCGGGCGGGACGCCGACGCAGCTCACCCACGTGGATGCCGACCGCCTCGCCGGCGTCGAGCTGTTGCCCGGGCAGCAGTTCGCGTTCAAGGGCTGGAACGACGAGACCGTGCACGGCTACGTGGTCCGCCCGGACAACTTCCAGCCGGGCCGCAAGTACCCGGTGGCGTTCCTGATCCACGGCGGCCCGCAGGGCTCGTTCGGCAACGACTGGTCGTATCGCTGGAACCCGCAGTTCTATGCCGGGCTCGGCTACGCCGCGGTGATGATCGACTTCCACGGCTCCACCGGCTACGGCCAGCGCTTCACCGACAGCATCTCCGGCCACTGGGGCGACCGGCCGCTCGAGGACCTGCAGAAGGGCTGGGCGGCGGCGCTGGCGCAGTTCCCGTTCCTGGACGGCGGCCACGCCTGCGCGCTCGGTGCCAGCTACGGCGGCTTCATGATCAACTGGATCGCCGGCACCTGGAACACGCCCTGGAAGTGCCTGGTGGTGCATGACGGCGTGTTCGACGACCGCATGATGGGCTTTTCCACCGACGAGCTGTGGTTCAGCGAATGGGAGCACGGCGGGCCCGGCCACACCCCCTGGTCCGATCCCGCCGCCTACGAGCGCTTCAACCCGGCCGACCACGTGACCGCCTGGCGGGTGCCGCAGCTGGTGATCCATGGCGGCCGCGATGACCGCATCCCGCTGGAACAGGGGCTGGGCGCGTTCGACGCGCTGCAGCGGCGCGGCATCGATAGCCGGCTGCTGGTGTTCCCCGACGAGAACCACTGGGTGCTGAAGCCGGCCAACTCCCTGCAATGGCACGCGACCGTCGCCGATTGGCTGCGGTCCCATATCGGCGGCTGATACAAGGGAGGCCCCCATGACCACAGCGCTCACCGTCGCGGTGCAGATGGACCCGATCGGCGCCATCGACATCAACGGCGACTCCACCTTCGCGCTGATGCTGGAAGCGCAGCGGCGCGGCCATGCGCTCTGGATCTACGGCGTGCGCGCCATGAGCCTGCGCGAGGGCATGACCGCGCCGGACCGCCCCCAGCGCACCGAGCGCCTGACCGCACGGGCCCGCCCGGTCACGGTGCAGCGCGTGCCGGGCGCCCACGCCACGCTGGGCGATGAGGCGGTGCTCGACCTGGGCCGCGTCGACGTGGTGCTGATGCGCCAGGACCCGCCGTTCGACATGGCCTACATCACCGCCACCCACATGCTGGAGCACGTGCATTTTCCAGCCGGGCACGCCCCGGCCGGACATGGCGGCGGCCGCACGCTGGTGGTGAACGATCCCCGCTCGGTGCGCGACGCGCCGGAGAAGCTGCTGGTCACGCACTTTCCCGACCTGATGCCGCCCACCCTGATCAGCTGGGACGTGCAGGCGATCCGCGACTTCCGCCGCGAGCACCGCGACATCATCGTCAAGCCGCTGTTCGGCAACGGCGGCGCCGGCGTGTTCCGCCTGCGCCCGGACGACGAGAACCTCGGCTCGCTGCTGGAGATGTTCTTCGCCGCCTCGCGCGAGCCGCTGATGATCCAGCGCTACGAGCCGGCCGTGCGCCAGGGCGACAAGCGCATCATCCTGGCCGACGGCGAGCCGATCGGCGCCATCAATCGGGTACCGGCCCAGGGCGAGGCCCGCTCCAACATGCACGTCGGCGGCAAGGCGGCGAAAACCACCCTGACCGCCCGCGAGGCGGAGATCTGCCGGCGCATCGGCCCGATGCTGCGCGAGCGCGGCCTGACCTTCGTCGGCATCGACGTGATCGGCGACTGGCTGACCGAGATCAACGTCACCTCGCCGACCGGTCTGCAGGAGATCGACCGCTTCGATGGCGGCAACACGGCCGGGTTGATCTGGGATCGGATCGAGGCGCGGCTGGCGGGGTAGAAGGCCAGGGCTCTGCCCTGGACCCGCCAAGGGCCACCGGCCCTTGGAACCCAACTTCTAGGAATGGTTCCCAAAGGCTCCGCCTTTGGCGGGGTCCAGGGGCAGAAACCCCTGGCCTTACCTCGGCTCCAGGCTGACCACGAACGACAGGATCCGCGGATCCTTGGTCCCCCACGCGGTCCGCGGCGCGAACGTGGACCCGGGATCGATCCGATACCGCCCGTCCGCCGCCAGCGGAACGTCGAGCGTCCCCTGCGCCGCGATCGGATAGGCGATGCCGGTCCCGTGCTCCGGCCGCACGCGGACGCCGGAGGCCGGCATCGGCAGCCCGACCGCGCTCACGTGCAGCACGGCACCCCGCCCGTGCGTCGTGACCAGCGCCGAGCGGCCCATCCAGGACCAGGCCCCGAACGCCGGCCAGGTGTCGCCCGACAGCGCCGCGTAGCGCAGCCCGAACGGCGGCGGCACCCGGAACAGCGCGACCC
>CAXUBN010000312.1:0-3305 GCA_964249255.1 uncultured Acetobacteraceae bacterium
GACCCCGACGGCGGCGCTGGCGCCACCGCCGGTGCCGCGCCGGCTTCCCGACATCGCCCGCCGCGGCGCCGTGCTGGTGGTGCTGGGCTCGCCCTGGTTCGAGCTCGACTACGCCGAACTGGCCGCGTTCGCGCGCGGCCGGCTCGGCATGCGGCTGGCGGTGCTGCTCTACGACGTGATCCCGATACGCCGTCCCGAATGGGTCGATCGCGGCACCACCCGGGTGTTCCGGGACTGGTATGCCACCGTGCTGCCGCTGGCCGACATCGTGTTCGCGATCTCGAAAGCTACCGCCGCCGACGCCACCGCCTGGTGCCGGCGCGACAACATCGCACTCGGCGTCGCGATCCAGCCCCTGGCCCTGGGCTCCGGCTTCGGCGCCGCGCCGTCGGCGGCGGTCGGCAGGGCGACGTTCCCGCCCGGCCTCGCCGTGGCGCTGGAAGGGCGGCCATACGTGCTGTTCGTCTCGACCATCGAGGCGCGCAAGAACCACATGCTGCTGTTCCGCGTGTGGCGCCGGATGCTGGAGGAGATGCCGCCGGACGCGGTGCCCGACCTGGTGTTCGTCGGCAAGGTCGGCTGGCTGGTCGCCGACCTGATGAGCCAGATCGAGAACAGCCGCCACCTGGACGGCCGCCTCCACGTGGTGGAGGGCCTCGGCGACGTGGCGCTGCGGGCGGTCTACGAACGCTGCCTGTTCACCGTGTTCCCGTCCTTCTACGAGGGCTGGGGCCTGCCGGTGAGCGAAAGCCTGGCCATGGGCAAGCCCTGCGTCGCCGCCGGCGTCACCGCGCTGCCGGAGGCCGGCGGCACCCTGGCGCGCTACTTCGATCCGTTCGACCTGAACGACGCCGTCCGCGTGATCCGCGCCACGATCGAGGACCGGTCCGGCCTGGCGCGGTGGCAGGACGAGGTGCGCCGCAGCTTCCGCCCGGTCGGCTGGGACCAGACCGCGCGCGACATGGTCGCGGCGCTGGCGCGGCAGGACGGGCAGAGGGACGGGATGCCGGGCGATCTCCCGAAGCCCGTCCTCCAGCAGCCGGACATCAGCTGCCCGATGCCAGCCGCCCCGTCAGATCCTCGATGAACTGGAATGCGACCCGGCCGGAACGTGCGCCCCGGGCCATCGACCAGGCCACCGCCTCGGCATGCAGCTGTTCGACCGGGACCGCGAGGCCGCGCTCGGCGGCATAGGCGTCGACCATGCACAGGAAGGTCGCCTGGTCGGTGTTGTGGAACCCGATCCACAGCCCGAAGCGGTCGGACAGCGAGACCTTCTCCTCCGCCGCCTCGGCCGGGTTGATCGCGGTGGACTGCTCGTTCTCGATCATGTCGCGCGGCATCAGGTGGCGCCGGTTGCTGGTGGCATAGAACAGTACGTTGGCCGGCCGGCCGCGCAGGCCGCCGTCCAGCACCGACTTCAGCGCCTTGTAGTCGGCATCCTGCCGTTCGAACGACAGGTCGTCGCAGAACAACAGGATCCGGCGCTCCTGACGGCGCAGCAGGTCGAGCAGGGCGGGCAGGCTGCCGAGGTCGTCGCGGCCGATCTCGATCAGTGCAAGCGTCGCGGTGCCGTTCGGCCGGTCGCGGTTGGCCGCCTCATGCACCGCCTTGACCAGCGACGATTTGCCGGTGCCCCGCGCCCCCCACAGCATGGCGTTGTTGGCGGGCAGGCCGCGCATGAACCGTACGGTGTTCTCCAGGAGCGGCCTGGCCTGGCCGTCGATGCCGCGCAGCAGGGCGAGCGGCACCCGCGCCACCGCCGGCACCGGCTCCAGCCGCCCCGGTCGCGGCGCCCACACGAACGCGTCGACGTCCGGTGCGAGTCCGGCCTCGGCCGGCGGCGGCGACAGCCGATCCAGCGCGTCGGCGATCCGGCCGAGCAGAACGAGCAGCGGCGCATCCATCAGACGGCTCCTGGTCGGCTCCTGGGGGGCGGCTTCCTTGACGAACCGGCGGCGAAACCTATGGTCCGCCACGACCGGCCGCAACCCGCGGGCCGACCCGGACTGTTCATTCCCCATGAGCCTGCTGATCCCGCCCGCATTCGCCCAGGGCGCCCAAAGCGCCCAGGACGCCGGACCGCTCGGCGGCCTGTCGCAGTATGCCCAGATCCTGCCGTTCATCCTGGTGTTCGGCGTGTTCTACTTCCTGCTGATGCGACCGCAGCAGCAGCGGCAGAAGCAGCTTAAGGCGACGGTGGCGGCGTTGAAGCGCGGCGACCGCGTCGTAACGGCGGGCGGCATCCTGGGCGTGGTGCAGCGCGCCCGGGACGGGGCGACCGAGATCGAGGTCGAGATCGCCAGCGGCGTCCGCGTCACCGTGCTGCGCGACACCATCAGCTCGGTGGTGGCCGAAGTTCCGGTCGCCGCCAACGACTCGGTGCCGGAACGCCGGAAAAGCTAGCGGGGCCGGTTGAACCGGCCCCAGCGCTGTCCTGGGAGCCTCAGGCCGCCTTCAGCTGGGCGTCGGCGAATTCGTAGTTGGCCAGCTTGTCCAGGAAGTTGGACACGTAGTCGGGCCGACGGTTCTGGAAGTCCAGGTAGTAGGAGTGCTCCCACACGTCGATGCCGAGCAGCGCCCGGCCGGCGTTCTCGGCCAGCGGGTTGGAGCCGTTGGGGGTCTTGGCCACCTTGAGCTTACCGTCGGAGGCCAGCACGAGCCAGGCCCAGCCGGAGCCGAATTGCGACGTGGCGGCGGCCTTGAACTGCTCCTTGAAGGCGTCGACGCTGCCGAAGTCGGCGGCGATCTTGCTCTCCAGGCTCCCCGGCATGGCGCCGCCGCTCGGCGACAGCCCCTGCCAGAACAGGATGTGGTTCCAATGCTGGCCCGCGTTGTTGAACACCGGTGCCAGGTCCGCCTTGCCGTGGCTGAACGACACGATCTCGTCGAGGGACTTGTTCTGAAGGTCGGGGTTCTTCTCGACGAACCCGTTCAGCGCGGTGACGTAGGCCTGATGGTGCTTGTCGTGGTGCAGCTCGAGCGTCTGCTGGCACATGCCGCGCGCGGCCAGGGCGTTGTGCTGATAGGGGAGGGCCGGCAGTTCGAAGGCCATTGTGGCGTGCTCCGTGGTGGATGCCCGGGCGGGGCTGTGGGCAGGGCTAGAAGCGGGCGCCGGCCCGGTCAACCGCATCGGCCGGAACCATGCGGGGGCAAGACGCGGCGGGCCGGCGGCGGTTGCGGCGGGCGCCGGCCAACTCCAGGCGGCCGCTCGTCCCCGTGCCAGTCCCGGGGACGATGCCAGCGGTGGGGAGCATGCTGGCGGAAACCGCCCGCCGCGTCGACCCGGACCGGTTCCTGACGGC
>CAXUBN010000313.1:0-3299 GCA_964249255.1 uncultured Acetobacteraceae bacterium
CGCCGAGCAGCGCCGGCCGCAGCTGCGGCAGCACCAGCCGCACGAAGCAGGCGACGGGCCCCAGCCCCAGCACGCGGCCGGTTTCCTCGATCGCCGGGTCCATGCCGCGCAGCGCCGCCGCCACCGGCAGGTAGACCAGCGGCATGTAGGCCGAGGCCACCACCAGCAGTGCGCCGGCGAAATCCTGCAGCAGGCCGCTCAGCGAGATCCAGGCGTAGCTGGTGACGAAGGGGGGGATCGCCAGCGGCACTGCGGCCAGCACCGCGAACACGCGCCGGCCCGGCAGGTCGGTGCGCTCGACCAGCCAGGCGCACAGCACGCCGACCACCGCCGTGACCGCCACCGTGGCCAGCACCAGCCCGACGGTGTTGAGCAGCAGCCGGCCGACCAGCGGCCGCCACAGCAGGGCGACGGCCTCCGCCGGCGGGGCGCCCGTTGCCTGCGCCAGCGTGAATAACAACGGCAGCAGCACCAGCGCCCCCCCCAGCGAGGCCGCCAGCAGCAGCGCCGGTGGAACCGGGCGCCGGACCCCGCCCGGGCGACGTGCCGGAAGGGGCATCAGGGTAGGTGCTGGGACCGGCCTCAGAGCAGGCCCGCCTCGCGCAGCAGCTTGGCCGACTCCTGGTCGTCCCCCAGCTGCGTCACCGACACCTGGGGCGGGTCGAGCTGGTCGAACGGCCTCAACAGCGGGTTGGCCGGGACGCCCGCGGCCAGCGGGTATTCAAAGTCCACGTTCTCGCGCGCCAGCTTCGCCTGCAGCGGCCTGCTGACCAGGAAGGCGAGGAAGCGCTGCGCCGCCGCCGCATGCTTGGAGGATCTGAGCACCGCGGCGCCGGAGATGTTGATCAGGCCGCCGACGTCGCCGCCGGCGAAGTGATGGATGGCGCTGCGGGTGGCGCCGCCCTTCTCCTGGTGCAGCCGCGCCCAGTAGTAGTTGTTGACGATGCCGGTGGCGACCGCGCCACGGTCCACCGCGGCGACCACGCCCTCGTCGTCGTCGAACACCTGCGCGTTCGCCCTCATCGCGCGCAGCCAGGCCAGAACGGCGTCATGACCCTTCAGGTGCGCGATCGCCGCCACCAGCGGCAGGAAGTCGGCGTCGGTGGGCGCGATCGCCACCCGCCCCTTCCATTCCGGTCGGGCCAGGTCGAGCAGCGAGGACGGCAGTGCCGCCGGCTTGATCAGGTCGGGATCGAAGGCCAGCACGTTCTCGCGTGCCAGCACGCCCAGCCAGTCGCCGGTGGCCGCGCTGTCGCGCACCGGCACCGCGGCCAGGGCGGCCTTGTCGACCGGGGCCAGCAGCCCCTTCTCGTCGAGCAGCACCAGCTCGGGCGAATTCTCGGTGAGGTAGATATCGGCCGGCGATGCGGCGCCCTCCTGCACGATCTGGCTGGCGATCTCGGGCGCCTCGCCGGTGCGGGTGCGGACGGCGATGCCGGTCAGCCGCGTGAAGTCGGCGGTGATCTCTTCAACCATCTGCGGATGCTGCGCGCTGTAGAGCGTCAGGGTCTCGGCTCGCGCCGCCGCGGTTGCGGCGAGCATCAGGGTGGGCAGCAGAAGAACCGCGGGGCGGCGCACCCATGGCGATGAATGGGGCATGGGGTCGGATCCTCGGTTGGCGATGGGAGAGGCCAGGCGGCCGCGCATAAGTTGCGAGCGGTTCTTAACTGGTGGGGTATGGCGCGTCAAACCGCCCGCTGGGCCGATCGCATCCCGACGCGAAGGTCCATGGAGCGGATGCAGGCCTATGGACGTTGCTTGGCGGCAACAGGGCTGATCCATTGGCGCAACGGCGGTGGAACCGTGCCAACTTCCAGCCGTTACGGCGACAACTTTTGGAGATGACGATGATGCGATCCGTTTCCTGCCGTATCCTGGCGACCGTCGGGCTTCTGGCTGCCGCGAGCGTCGGACTATCGGCCTGCAACACCCTGAACGGCATGGGTGCGGACGCAAGCGCGGTCGGTCACGACGTGTCCAAGGGCGCGTCCGCGACGCAGGGCGCCGTGACCAGCAGCACTGGGCTGGCCAGTCACTAAGGCCGAGGCTGGGCGCGGGACGGGCGTGGATTATTCGTAGCCGGACACAACGCGCCCAGTCTATGGACGTTGCCTGACGGGGACCGCGAAACGGGGAGCCCGTCATGAGATCAGGAACTGAACACAAGGAACCGAAACTACCCGGCAACCACGGCCAGTTCGGCGATGAGGTTGCCACGGAAGCATTCAGCCCAATGCGAGCGACGCAGCGGGTGACGGTTAGGCCGGTGATACCGCGTCAATCACCAATGTCACGCACCGCGCGGACGAGGTCAATCAAGGACCTGCTGCACAAACCCGCTTAAGGTATGGATGGCGTGGAGGCTCAGCCCGGACCGGGGTGAGCCTTCAGCCACGTCCGCACCGCGTCCAGCATGCGTGATACATGCCCGTCCGGATCGAGCGCGGTGTAGGAGGCGAGGATCGTCCCATCCGGGGCGATCGCATAGGACGTGCGGTTGGCATGGTGGGCCAGGATCGGCAGCGCGGCGTCATAGCGTTGCGTGATGGTGCCCGTCGGATCGGCGGCAACCGGGAATCGGCTCTGACATGCGCTGACCGAGAACTTGTCCAACGTCCCGATCGGATCCTCGGAAACGCCGATCACCTGCGCGTGGAGGTGCTGGAACTCGGGCAGCGCATCGGCGAAATCATGCGCCTCGATGGTGCAGCCCTTGGTGAAGGCGGCGGGGTAGAAGTAGACCACGACCGGGCCAGCCCGCAGCATCTGCCTGAGTGAAGCGTCGAACTCCCGGCCCCCGAGGGTGGCGCGAGCATCGAAATCGGGGGCCTTGACACCGGGAGCCAGCGCCGCCCGCGCGGCGATGGGCGTGGTCAACGCCGCGAGCAGTGCGAGGATGGTCCCGGGGACGAACTTCGGGCTGATTCTAGGAACGCGCATCGGGCGAGACCACCATGCAGTTGGAGCGGGCGCGGCCCAAACGCTCGCAGGCCTGCAACGCGTCGCCGCGCGACAGGCCGGTGAGCCGGGCGCGGTAGAGATGGGTGTTGTGGCCCTGCCGGACCCCGGCAACCTCGCCGCGTGCGTGCGACAGGCTGGGCGCGTGCGACTGAGCGGCACCGACCGCCTCGCTGGCCTGCGCCGCCGTGCCGAAGGCACCCACCTGCACCGACCAGTTGCGCGACCCCTGGTTGCGGCCGGCATCGCGCAGCAGCGGTGCCGGCTCCGCCATCGCCTGGCGGATCAGGTGGAAGCGGGGCTGCCGCTCGGCGCGGGCGGGCGCCTCCGCTGCGGCGAGC
>CAXUBN010000314.1:0-2994 GCA_964249255.1 uncultured Acetobacteraceae bacterium
CCCTTGCCGTTCTTCGGCTTCAACACCTTGCCCCGCTCGGCCAGCAGCGGCACAGCCTCCTCCAGCGTGAACGACTCCATGGCGCTGTCGCGCGGCAGGTTGGCCACGACCTGACCGTGCTGGACGTAGGGTCCGAACCGGCCCTTGCGGATCAGCACCGGCTCCCGGTCCTTGGGGTGGGGCCCCAGAGCCCGCACCGAGGCCAGCTTCTTGCCGAGCACGTCCATCGCCCGGTTCATGCCGACCTCGAGAATGTCGTCGTCCTTTTCCAGCGAGGCGAAGATGGCGCCCATCTTCACGTAGGGCCCGAAGCGGCCGATCCCGGCCTCGATCGGCTCGCCCCGCTCCGGATGCACGCCGACCAGCCGCGGCAGCGACAACAGCCCCACCGCCTGCTCCAGCGTCACGCTGTCGCCCTCGAAGCCGCGCGGCAGGGTGGCCCGCCGGGGCTTGGCCTTCTTGTCGTTCGGGTCCGGCTCCCCCTGCTGCACGTAGAGCCCCCATGGGCCCCGCTTGACGACGATCTCCTCCGCCGTGCCGGGATGGGCGCCCAGCACCCGCACGCCGTCCTTGAGCGTTTCACCGCCGCCCTCGCCGCCGTCCTTCGCGTCCACCACCAGCCGGCGGGTGTACTGGCAGGCCGGATAGTTCGAGCAGCCGATGAAGCTGCCGTAGCGGCCGAGCTTCAGGCCGAGCCGGCCGGTGCCGCAGGCGGTGCACTGCCGCGGATCGCCGCCGCCGGCGGGCTCGGGAAAGAAGTGCGGCGCCAGGTCGGCGTCGAGCGCGTCGATGACGTCCGAGATCTTGAGGTCGCGGGTCTGGGCGACGGCGTGGCTGAACGCGTCCCAGAACAGCGTCATCACCGCGCGCCAGTCGGCGCGGCCGTCGGAGATGTCGTCGAGCTGCTCCTCGAGCCCGGCGGTGAAGTGCGGGTCGACGTAGCGCTCGAAGAAGCTGGTCAGGAACGCGGTCACCAGCCGGCCGCGATCCTCCGGCACGAAGCGGCGCGCTTCCAGGCGCACGTAGTCGCGGTCGCGCAGCACGCTCAGGATCGAGGCATAGGTGGAGGGCCGGCCGATGCCGATCTCCTCCATCTTCTTGACCAGGCTGGCCTCGGAGAAGCGCGGCGGCGGCTGGGTGTGGTGCTGGTCCGCCGCAACGGCGCCGCGCTTGAGCGGATCGCGCTCGCGCATCGGCGGCAGCATGCGGCCCTCGTCGTCCGCCTCGGGGTTGGCGGCCGCCCCGGATGCCCCGGCGGGTGCCACATCGTCGCGGCCCTCGCTGTAGAGCCTGAGGTAGCCGTCGAAGGCGACGATCGAGCCGGTGGCGCGCAGGACCGTCTTGCCAGCCGGCTCGCCGATCTCGACCACCACCTGGTCAAGCTCGGCCGACTGCATCTGGCTGGCCACCGCGCGCTTCCAGATCAGCTCGTAGAGCCGGCGCTGCTCGTCGCCCAGGTAGCGACCGACGGCGGCGGGCGTGCGGGACACGTCGGTCGGCCGCACCGCCTCGTGCGCCTCCTGCGCGTTCTTGGCCTTGGTCGAGTACTCGCGCGGCAGGCCGGGGACGTAGTCGCGGCCGAACGCCTCGCCGATGTGGCCGCGGATGCCGTCGATGGCCTCCTTGGCCATCTGCACGCCGTCAGTCCGCATGTAGGTGATCAGGCCGACCGTTTCGCCGCCGATCTCGATGCCCTCGTAGAGCTGCTGCGCCGCCCGCATGGTCGCCTGCGCGCCCATGCCGAGCTTGCGGCTCGCCTCCTGCTGCAACGTCGACGTGGTGAAGGGTGCCGGCGGGTTGCGCTTGACCTTGCGCCGCTCAACTGAGCGCACCGCGAACTGCGCGGCCTCCACCGCCGCCTTGGCCGCGGTCGCCAATGCCTCGTTGCCGAGGTCGAACTGGTCGAGCTTGCGGCCGTCGAGGTGGGTCAGCCGCGCGGTGAAGGGCGCCCCCGCCGGCGTGGTCATCTGCGCCTGCACGGTCCAGTACTCGCGCGGCCGGAACCGCTCGATCTCGGACTCGCGCTCGCAGATCAGCCGCAGCGCCACCGACTGCACGCGCCCGGCCGAACGGCTGCCCGGCAGCTTGCGCCACAGCACCGGCGACAGGGTGAAGCCCACCAGGTAGTCCAGCGCCCGGCGCGCGAGGTAGGCCTCGATCAGCGGCATGTCGAGCTGGCGCGGCCGCTTCATCGCGGTGGCGACGGCGTTCTTGGTGATCTCGTTGAAGGTGACGCGCTGCACGTCGATGCCGCGCAGGAGCTTGCGTTCCTCCAGCATGGCGCGCACGTGCCAGCTGATCGCCTCGCCCTCGCGGTCCGGGTCGGTGGCGAGGTAGAGGGTGCGGGCGCCCTTCAGCGCCTTGGCGATGGCGCTGATTTGACGGTTGCCGCGCTCGTCCGCCTCCCAGTCCATCGCGAAACCCTCGTCGGGCCGCACGCTGCCGTCCTTGGGCGGCAGGTCGCGGACATGGCCGAACGAGGCCAGCACGGTGAAGCCGTCTCCCAGGTATTTGTTGATCGTCTTCGCCTTGGCGGGCGACTCGACCACGACGACATCGGTCATGGGCACCCTGCGGTCATAGATACCCTGCGGTCATGAACACTCCGGTGCCGCCCAACCGATGTCAGGCCTGCTGGCGGTCCGCCCGGAGCCTGTCCGCGAGCAGGCCCACGCGGTTCCCGGGCAGGGACTCCACGCGGCCGGCAAGCTCCAGTTCCGTCAGCACGGCCAACACGGCGGCGATCGAGAACTGGCAGCGGCGCACCAGATCGTCAACCGGGACGGGGGTGTGGCTCAGCAGCCGCAGCAGCGCCGTGCGCACGGTGCCCAGCTGCTGCCAGTCCTCCGGTGCGTCCGCGCCCCACCCGGGCGGCGGCTCGGCGAAGCCGCCGGGACCGAGCCCCGTCGGCAGCTCGGGCAGCTCGCGCAGCACGTCGTCCGCGTTCTCCACCAGGTGTGCGTGGCGCTGGCGCAGCAGGTCGTTGGATCCGCG
>CAXUBN010000314.1:3004-3268 GCA_964249255.1 uncultured Acetobacteraceae bacterium
GCGCCAGCCCTGCGGAGATCAGGCTGCCCGACTTCGGCGCCGCCTCCACCACCACGCAGCCGAGCGCCAGCCCGACGATGATGCGGTTGCGGCGCGGGAAGTGCCGGGCCTGCGGCGCCGTGCCGAGCGGCGCCTCGGCCACCACGCAGCCGGCGGCGGCGATGCGCTCCTGGAGTGCTGCGTGCTCGGGCGGATAGGGTCGGTCGAGCCCGCCCGCGATCGCCGCCACGGTCGGCCCCACGTGCAGCGCGCCGGCGTGGGCGG
>CAXUBN010000315.1:0-3243 GCA_964249255.1 uncultured Acetobacteraceae bacterium
TTCGGCGCGGCTCGGCTGGCCCGGCTGGCGGACACCGGTGAGGACGCGGGCGCCGTCTGCCTGCCGCCGGAGCGGATCGAGATGATCGAGCCGGATCCGGCCTGGGCCGAGGCGAGTGCGGCGCGCCTGCGCCGCTACCGCATGTTGTATCCGGCGGTCGCCGCTGACGCGATCCGTTCCGGCCGCCCTCCGCCCTGATCACATGGCCGCCATGGAGGGCCGCGTGTGGCCATCGATGATGGCCGACGTCGGCTTCCACGTGTTGCTCGCCATTATGCGACCGGAGGCAATCGTTCGATCGGATGGAAATGCTTCAGATTCCGATGAGATCATTAACAAGCAGAACTTGTTGGTGCCCGATGATTTTTCATCCCACGCTCCATCCTGACGGTGTGATCTGCGTCAAGCCTCTGCCGGATCCCAGCTGGAGAATGCGACGATGCTTACCCTCAAGCACGACATGCGCCCGCAACCGACGCTGGACGAACGGGCAAGACAGGCCTTCGTCATGGGCCTGCGCAGCTTCGTCCTGAACGATCTCGCCAGCGACATGCGTCATGCCTACGAGACGCGCGTCTCGCCCGGTTTCTCCGCGGCCAAGGGCCGGTTGCCGGAGACCGGCAGCGAGGTGCACCGCGCGATGCGCGGCGATCCGATGTTCTCGCTGTACAGCGCGCTCCGGGTAAACGCGCAGCGGCTGGTCTGGGACTCGGTGATCCCGGTGGTGGAGCGCGAGCGCCCACGGATCGAGGCGGTCGCGGCAAAGGCGGCCGCCGGCAGTCCGGCGGCGGACACGACGGTCGGCTTCAAGGTGCCGTCCAACGTCACCGCCGTCGACGTCCACCTGTTGCCCGGCTCCTACGCGCGCGCGGACGGCGACGCCGACCTGACGACCGGTGCCATCTACGACCAGGGCTTGGCCGTGTTCTCGTTCGGCCTGATGGGCGACAACCTCGACGACATCGGCAGCTCGATCTCCCGCTTCATCGGCGGCCGCTATCCCGACTTCAGGCCCGAGGCCATCCTCGACGTGGGCTGCACGATCGGCCACAACACCGCGCCCTGGGCGCGGCGCTATCCCGACGCACGGGTGCAGGCGATCGACGTGGCGGCGCCCGGGCTGCTCTACGGCAATGCCCGGGCAAGGCTGCAGGATGTCGAGAACATCCAGTTCGCGCAGATGGACGCACGCACGCTGGACTTCCCGGACCAGTCGTTCGACCTCGTGTTCTCGTCCATGTTCCTGCACGAGCTGTCGCTGAAGGACATCGACGCGGTCATGCAGGAGGCACGCCGCGTGCTGCGGCCGGGCGGGCTGATGCTGCACATGGAGCTGCCGCCGAACCCGCAGATGGCGCCGTACGACGCCTTCTATCTCGACTGGGACGCCTACTACAACGAGGAGCCGTTCTCGAAGGCCTTCCGCGATCAGGAGCCGAGCCGGCTCTGTGCCAAGGCGGGCTTCGATCCGGACAGCTACGTGCAGTTCATCGTGCCGTCGGTCGGCTTCTTCGGGACCGACGCCGTGGATGCCGCCGCGGCCGAACCCGCCGACGCGGTGATCAACGACAACACCGGGCGGTTGGCCGACGGCGTGCGCTGGTTCTGCTTCGGGGCGTGGAAGGCGTGAGTCAGGCTCGTCCCTACCCCGACGAGATCCCGCACGGCGCCTATGGCGACGACGGGCGGTCCAGCTTCTTTGCCGAGCCCGCGCTGGACCGGCTGGTCGCCGCGTTCCTCGACCTGGCATCGGAAACCTGGGTCCTGGCCGAGCGCGTGGCGACGCTGGAGGACATGGTGGTGGAAAGCGGCACGCCCCGTGCCGCGATCGAGTTCCACCAGCCCGACGCGGCCAGCGCCGAACGTCGCGAGCGTGCGCGCGACGCGTTCGTCGGCCGCGTCCTGAGCCAGATCCGCGAGCGCCGCTGACGGCGCGGACCCGCCGGATCAGGCGGCGCCCGTCGCAGCACCCTGGGCGGCACCCTGGGCAGCACCCTGGGCGGCACTCCGGCCGGCGAGGCGGCCAAGCGTGATCGCCGTGCACAGGCCGGCGCCGGGCAGGTAGCCGGACCCATCCTGGCCGCTGATGCCGCGGGCCGCCCCGCCGCCGGCGAACAGGTTGGGCAGCCCGGTGCCGTCGGCCCGAAGCACGCGAGCGCCGTCATCCACCACGAGGCCGCCCTGGGTGTGGAACAGGGCGCCGGTCACCCTCAGGCCGCAGTAGCCGGGCCGCAGCGGATTCTCGCCGAACACGCGTCCGAACCGGTCGGGCCCAGCGGTCGCGGTCTCGGCGAGGGCCTGCGCCAGCGGTTCCGGGGGAAGGCCGCAGGCGCGCGCGATGTCGTCGATGCCGTCACCGCAGCGTCGCGCGCCCGTGCCCATCAGGGCGTCGTACTGCGGTAGGCCGACGCAGGACCGGTGGATGCGGTCGTCGTAGATCAGCCACGCGATGCCGCCCGGCAGGGCCATCACGCGCGCCGCCTGGCCGGACACGTCGTCGACCTCGTTGCTGAAGCGCCGTCCGTCCGGCCCGACCTGGATGCCGCCCTCGATCAGCAGGCGTGGGTTGACCTCCAGCCGTTGCGGTTCGGCAAGGAGGCCGAGGCCCTGGTAGGACCCCATGTCGCCCACCGCCGCGCCGAGCGCCGTGCCCCAGCGGATGGCGTCGCCCGTGTTGTGTTCCCAGCCGAAGTAGTGCGCATCCCGCATCGTCGGGATGTGCCGCCTCACCATCTCCGGGTTGGCGCCGAACCCGCAGCTCGCCAGCACCAGCGCCTTGCAGCCGACGGTCGCGACGGTGCCGTCCGGACGCCGGTAGCGCACCGCCCGCACGCGGCCCGACCCGTCATCGGCGATGCCCGTGACCTCCGCATGGGTCATCACCAGGGCGCCGGCATCCTCCGCCGCCTGCTGCAGGCGCGCCATCATCGCCGTGCCGCTGCGCTCCGGGACCGCGTGCATCCGCCGCCGCTCGTGGCCGAACGCCGGGCGCCAATCGAGGTCGAGCTCGAACGGGACCGCATGGGACGCCGCCAGCCAGTCGAGCGCCGGACCGCTTTCCCGCGCCACGGCGGCGGCCAGCACCGGATCGGCCAGGCCGCGGGTCTTGCGCATGATGTCCGCCAGAAAGCTGTCGCCGTCGTCCTCGATGCCGTGCTGCGCCTGCTCGCGGCTGCCGGCGGCGCAGAGCGCTCCCAGCGACATCGCGCTGCTGCCGGCGCATTGGCCATGCCGCTCCAGCAC
>CAXUBN010000316.1:0-3236 GCA_964249255.1 uncultured Acetobacteraceae bacterium
GCCACGTGCCGGCGCGCGACGAGGTGCTGAGCCACGAGAGCGGCATCCAGTTCCGCATCATGGACTCCGACCCGCGCAACATCCGGCGCTTGCGGGTGCGCCCGGCGCCGAAGCCGGCACTGGAGGATGCGGCGCACGTCGCGGAGCCGCCGGCTCCCACCTGACGGGGGCGTGACGAAGGCCAGGGCTCTGCCCTGGACCCGCTCAAGGCTAGCCTTGAGAATCCAATCTCTTAAGTAGGAAATCATCAGGACGTCGTGCGAGGCATGTCGTCGCGTGACGTCCTGGGGCTTGAGGCGAACGAACGTCCGGGTCACGGCGGATCCGCGAGGAACGCGGCGACGATCGGATGCCAGTCGGACGCGCTGCCCCAGTTGCGGCTGTTCGAGTGCCCGACGTTCATGCAGCGGACCCGGACGCCGCCGTCGGCACGCTCGAGCCGGGCGGTGTCGCGCGGGCGGCCGCCCCCGGCGATCGACGACCCCGGCCGCCAGGCCAGCCCGTCCAGCCGGCCGAGCCGGTTCCAGCTCGCCGTGCTGAACAGCAGCATGCGGCGCGGGCGCAGCGCATCCAGCACCACCGGCAGGGCGGCAGCGCCGCGCCGCCACATGGCGGGCGTCTTGACCCCGGCGGGGCCGTCGGCCGAGCCCTGGCAGAAGTTGGCGAAGGCGACGGTCGGCCAGAACGCAGCCGGCTGCGTCTCGCCGCGCCCCCGGCCGGTGACGGCCCGCTCCACGGCGGTGAAGAACCGGATCCGGGCGCCGTCCATGACGCGCCGGATCACCGCGACGATCCGGTCGGGATCCTCCGGATCCTCGCCGGGCAGGTGGTAGAGGCTCTCGCCCAGCACCAGCAGCCCGGTCTCCGCCCAGCGGTCACCCACCCACGGCGTCCTGACGGGTCCCTCCGGGAGGGGTATTCCGGGCTCGGCTAGGTCCGCGATCGGGCGATTACCTCGGCCGCGCTGGCGACGCCGCGATAGTGCCGCGCCGCCTGCTGGCGGATCTCGGCCAGGCTCGACAGTATGGCGCCGTGCAGGGGGCGCAGCCGCTCGTGGGTGGCGAAGAAGGCGAGCCCGGTCTGGTTCGGCTGCAGGATCGCCGTCCCCACGAACACGCCGTCCACCTCCACCACGTCGCTCTCGACCATCGTGCCCGCCCCGATCGCCCCGGTCATGCCAACTCCCTACGCCGTCTCCAGCGCATGAACAAGCATACAGCATCGTGATATTAATATAACACGAACGCGATTGGACTTTAGCGTCGCAACCCCAGCAGCCGGTCCAGCCCCTGCGGATGACCAAGCACGGCGGCCCGCTCGCCCGGGGTCAGCAGGACAAGCGCGGCATCCAGGGTCGCGGCCTCCTCGAGCTTGGCCAGGCCCAGCGCCAGGGTGGGCTCGAACGGGTCGTGGCCCGGCACCCGTGGCGGCGGCAGCATCGCCCGGTGCGCCGCCATCAGCGCCGGCTCGTCCAGCAGGCGGCGCAGGCCATGCCCCGGGGCCGACTCCGAGCCAGGGTCGCGACCGGCGCTCTGCAGCGCCAGCGCGCGTGCCAGCACGGGGGGCGGCGCCACCTCCTCGGGGATGCGCAGCAGGCCCAGGCGGCGCAGTGCCCGGCCGGCCCCGCTGTCCGCGGTCAGCGCCACCAGCGGCACCGCCAGCGCCAGTCCCAGCAGCACCGGCGACATCCAGGCGAACAGCGCCGGCGACACCGCCCAGGCGATCGCGGCCAGCAGCAGCCCGAACGCCATGGTGCGCCAGTAGCCCGACCAGACCTCGCGCAGCGGGATGCGACCGTCGTCGCGGCGCTGCGCGTTCCAGCCGCTGTCCCGGCCGAGGAGGATGGAGATCACGCCGCCGGTCTGGATCAGCATGGCGACGGGTGCCACCAGCCCGCCGATCAGCGTTTCCAGCAGCATCGACAGCAGGGCGCGCACGGCACCCCCCGCCCCGCGCCGCTCGGCCCTGTTCGTCAGCAGGGCGACGTAGGCCAGCAGCTTGGGCGCCAGCAGCACCGCCATGGTGCCGATGAACACCCACTTGGCCAGCACCGGGTCGACCTGCGGCCAGTTCGGGTAGAGCGTCTTGGCGGTGCCGAAATATTCCGGCCGCACGAAGCGCGCCTGCAGCGAGATCAGGATGCCGCACAGCAGGAACAGGAGCCACAGCGGCGAGGTGACGTAGGAGCCGATGCCCATCAGCAGGTGCAGCCGGCTGACCCAATGGAGGCCGCGCGCCGGCAGCACGCCCATGTGCTGGAGGTTGCCCTGGCACCAGCGGCGGTCGCGGACGGCGATGTCGGTCAGCGAGGGCGGGCTTTCCTCGAAAGAGCCGGACAGGCCCGGCACCATGTGGATCGCCCAGCCGCCGCGCCGCATCAGGGCGGCCTCGACGAAGTCGTGGCTGAGGATGTGGCCGCCGATCGGGCGCCGTCCCGCCAGCACCGGCAGCCCGGCCTCCCCCGCGAACGCCGCGGTGCGGATCACCGCGTTGTGGCCCCAGTAGTTGCCCTCCGAGCCGTGCCACCAGGCGATGCCGCAGGCGATCAGCGGGCCGTAGACCCGGCCGGCGAATTGCTGGGTGCGGGCGAACAGGGTGCTGCCGTTCACGATCACCGGCAGGGTCTGGATCAGGCCCACGCCCGGATGGCGCTCCATCGCGGCGGCGATGCGCACGATCGCCCCGCCGTCCATCACGCTGTCGGCGTCCAGCGTGATCATCTGCGGGTAGGCGCCGCCCCAGCGCCGCACCCATTCGCCGACGTTGCCGGCCTTGCGCCCGGTGTTCTTCGGACGGCGGCGGTAGAAGATGCTGTCGTGGCCGTCGGTCGCGGCGCGGAGGGCGAGGAACGCCGCCTCCTCGGCCAGCCAGATGTCCGGGTCGGTGGTGTCGGACAGGATGAACAGGTCGAACCGGGCCAGCCGCCCGGTGGCGAGGAGGCTCTCGTGGATGGCGCGCAGGCCGGCCATCACCCGCGCCGGGCTTTCGTTGTAGGTCGGCAGCAGCAACGCGGTGCGGGTGGCGAGCTCGGGCAGCGGGCCGTCGCGGCTGATGCCGAGCCCGAGCCCGCCGCGGCGGAGCAGCACCGCGAAGCCGCCCAGCGCCGAGGTGAAGGCCAGCGCGATCCAGGCGAACAGCACCACGAACAACGCCAGCACCACCAGCCCCAGCGTGCTGGCGCCGTTGCGGTTCAGCACGCGATACATCTCGTCGCCGGCGAACAGCGTCATCAGGAC
>CAXUBN010000317.1:0-3229 GCA_964249255.1 uncultured Acetobacteraceae bacterium
GTCCTGGCCTGGCTCGCCGAGGCCTGCGCCCCGCTCGATACCCCGCCGGGTACCTGACGGACGCTGCCGCCACCGCAACCGAACCAAGCGATCAGGAGCCGCCCCATGACTGACGACAAGATCCCCGCGACCCTGATCCCGGGCGACGGCATCGGGCCGGAGATCGTGGCCTCGGTCGTCGCCGTGCTGGAGGCGCTCGGCGCGCCGTTCGAGTGGGATACCCAGCTCGCCGGCATGGCCGCCGTCGCGGACAGCGGCGACCCGCTGCCGCTGCAAACGCTGGACAGCATCCGGCGCACCGGCCTGGCGCTGAAGGGGCCGCTGACCACGCCGGTGGGCGGCGGCTTCAAGTCGATCAACGTCACGCTGCGCAAGGAATTCGAGCTGTTCGCCAACCTGCGCCCGGCGCGCACGCTGATCCCGGGCGGTCGTTTCGACGACATCGACATCGTGCTGGTGCGGGAGAACCTGGAAGGGTTCTACGCGGCGATGGAGCACTACATGCCGATCGGCCACGACAGCAAGGCGATCGCCATGTCGACCGGGTTCAACACCCGCGCCGAGTGCCGGCGCATCATCCGCTACGCGTTCGAGTATGCGGTGAAGAACGGCCGGAAAAAGGTCACGGTGGTGCACAAGGCCAACATCCTGAAGGCGCTGACCGGGCTGTTCCTGGAGGAAGGGCGGCTGATCGCCAAGGAGTACGAGGGCCGGGTAGAGATGAACGACCGCATCGTCGACGCCTGCGCGATGCAGCTGGTGCTGGACCCGTGGCAATACGACGTGATCGTCACGACCAACCTGTTCGGCGACATCCTGTCCGACCTGATCGCGGGCCTAGTGGGCGGCCTCGGGATGGCGCCGGGCGCCAACATCAGCGACGAGGCAGCGATCTTCGAGGCGGTGCACGGCTCGGCGCCGGACATCGCCGGCAAGGGGATCGCCAACCCGCTGGCCATGCTGCTGTCGACCGGCCTGATGCTGCAGCACGTCGGCCGGGACGACCTCGCGACCCGCCTGACCAGCGCCATCGACCGAATGCTGGCGGCCGGCCTGCGGACCCGCGACCTGCGCGGCAGCGCCGGCACGAGTGACGTCACGGAGGCGCTGGTCCAGCAGCTGCATTGAGGTGGGCGATGCGGGCAACCCGACGCCGGACGCGGTGCGGGCGGAGATCCTGCGTCAGACGGAGGCCCGCGGCGCGGGCGCATCGATCTGTCCGAGCGAGGTGGCCCGGGCGCTCGGCGATCCGTGGCGCCCCTTGCTGTCATCCGTCCGGGACGCGGCCCGGCTCCTGGCGCAGGCCGGCCTGATCGACATCCTGCGCAAGGGCCAAACGGTCGCGCCGGATGCGGCCCGGGGCGTGATCCGACTGCGGATCCGGCCCCGGTCCGTCTAAGTCGAGCAGCCCGACCCGGTCAGCCGCGCTTGATGAAGCCTGACAGGGCGGCGAGCAACAGCGCGCTGCGCGGCGTCACCAGCGCGTCGTTGCCATGGCGGATCTCCTCCTGCAGCACGCAGACCGAGGAGCTGCTGAGCAGCAACGCGCCCAGCCGCTGCGTCGAGCGGGTCACCAGCAGGGTGGCGCCCAGCAGCTCGGACGCGCCCATGACCTGCATGTCCGACTTGGACCAGCCCCAGCTGCGGAACAGTTCGGCCTCCGGCTCGACCCCCACCAGCTTGGCGATCCCCGCCGTCGCGAACGCCAGCCCGACCAGGGTGGTCCACAGGGTGGGCGCGTTCTTCCGGCGGGCGAGGTTCGGCATCATGATCTCCAGCTTGCACGGCGTTGAACTGCGCCGCCGGTTCGGAGTTGCCCTGCCCCACGTCCCGGGCCGACCCATGGAGTCGTCATGCAGCACGCCATCACCGTGATCCTGGCCCTGCTGGTCGGGCTGTTCGACCTCCTGGTGACGGCGATCGCGGTCATCGAACATTATGCCCGGGTGGCGCTGGCCCGCATCGGCATCGCGGGGCCGCCGCAGACCGTGATCCTGGTGCTGCTGGCGATCGCGCTGATCATCGCGGCGTTCCGGCTGTTCGGCCGGGTGTTCGCCGTGCTGATCGCACTGGTGCTGCTGCTGATCCTGCTGCATGCCCTGCTGGGCGGCCAGGGCGCCGTGAACCTCTAGGCTTCCCCTACTTCAGAAGCGCCGCGTTGCTGAAGTCGGGCGGCAGCGCCGTGTGCTCGCGGTGGTGGAGGCAATCCGCCACCAGACGTCCGCAGATGCTGTCGGGATCCGTCGGACCCACGTCGGAGCCGGTGAAGTGCACCGATCGCGCGTAGCCCTTGTCGAAGCGGATCACCGCGTGGCAGATCCCCGGTCGCCCCAGCTTCAGCTCGTAGATGCCGAACGCGACGTCGACGTCGGTGCCGGTCTGGACGTAGTCCCATTGCAGCACCGACTGGTCGGCGCTGACGAGCTGATGTTCCGCCGGCACGCCCATGCAGGAGATCAGGTCGGGCTCGGTGGCGCCGACCAGCGCCGTCCGTGCGCGATAGGCCTCCAGCGTACCGCAGCCGCCGAGCAGGGCGAGGGTGCCGAGCAACGTTGTTGTCCTCACGCCGACCGGGCCGCACGCAGCTCGGCCGCCATCGCGGTGAAGGTTTCGCGCATCGGCGTGGTACCGTGCGTGTCGAGCCAGTCCCGCGACAGCAGGCCGTAGGCCTCCTCGCAGAACACGTCGAGGAAGCCCCACTCCATCCGCCGGCGCTGTCCCCAGCTGTTGAGATAGATCCAATCCGGGTCGTAGCCGTGCAGGAATACCGCGTGGCCGCCGGCGACCTGGTAGGGCTGTCGTGGTGCCAGCCAGTCGGCATCGCCGAGCGCGTAGTCCGGCAGCGACAGGCCCACGTAAAGCCCGCCCAGCATGGCAATCGCGCGGCGCACGCAGTCGTGCGACTTCGGGTCGACGCTGCCGTAGCCTGTCAGCACGTCGGGCGCCTGCCGTCCGATGTCGTAGCCGCGGTCGCACCACAGGTTCAGCACGTCGAGCTCGACCGCGCCCTGGTCGGTGGCCGGACGAGCGGGGTCGTAGCCGTTGGCCTCGTAGATACCGACCACCTGGTCATCGGTAAGCTCGATCTCCCCGCCGCGGCCCGCGGTCAGCACCCGGATCGCGCTGGCCGCGGCGACGGCGGTGCAGTCGCCGAGCCCGGGGATGGTCTGTCCATGGTTGCCGAGCTGGTCGCCGTTGCGCCACAGCGGCCAGGATGGGAAGACGGCAC
>CAXUBN010000318.1:0-3227 GCA_964249255.1 uncultured Acetobacteraceae bacterium
GTCCAGGGCGGGGCCCTGGCCTTCTACCGAAGCGGCGCCAGCGCCCCGAGGAAGGTCTCGGCGCAAGCGGTCCAGCTGAACCGCTCTGCATGCGCGCGCGCCGCGCCGCGGTCACCGCGGAGGGCGGCCATCGCCGCCGCGCGCAGGTCATCCGATACCGCGCCGGCGCGTGGGTCGGCACCGGCCAGGATGTCGCGCGGTCCCATCACGTCGAAGGCCGCGACCGGCACGCCGGAGGCCAGCGCTTCCAGCACCACCAGCCCGAACGTATCGGTGCGGGACGGGAACACGAACACGTCGCCGCCGGCATAGGCGGCGGCGAGCTCGGTCTCCGCGAACGGTCCGGCGAACACCACGTCGGGGTAGCGCGCCTTCAGTGCCGCGAGCTGCGGCCCGCCGCCGACCACGACCTTGGACCCCGGCAGGGGCAGGGCAAGGAAGGCCTCGATGTTCTTCTCCACCGCGATGCGCCCGACGTACAGGAACACCGGACGCGCAATGCCATGTTCCGCCGCCCAGTCGCGACGCGGCTTGGGTGCGAAGCGGGACAGGTCGACCCCGCGCGACCAGTCCCGCAGCCGCGTGAAGCCCCGTCGCTCAAGCTCGGCACGCAGCGTCGGCGTGGCCACCAGGGTGGCGGCGGCGTCATTATGGAACCGGCGCAGGGCGGCATAGGCGAGGCCCACGGGCAGCCGGGTGCGGGCGTGGATGTACTCGGGAAAGCGGGTGTGGAACGAGCTGGTATACGCGGCACCGTGCCGCCTGGCCCAACGCCGCGCCGCGAGGCCCAGCGGCCCTTCGGTGGCGACATGCAGGTGGTCCGGCGCGAAGGCGGCGATCATGCGGGCTAGCGCACGCCCCGGCATCAGCGACAGCCGGATGTCGGGATAGGTCGGGCATGGGATCGTGCGGAAGCGGTCCGGCCCGATCACCTCCACGGCGTGCCCCATCCGGCGCAGCTCGGCGGCCACCGTGGACAGCGTGCGCACTACGCCGTTCACCTGCGGGGTCCAGGCGTCCGACACGATCAGGATGCGTCGGCCGATGCGGTCGGATTGGGGCGAGCTGTCCGGCATGGGTCGGCCGATCAGGCGACGGCCGCTGCCTTGAGGCCCTGGGGGCCGCGGTTGCGGTCGGCCAGGAAGCTGAGGCGGCGCCGTGCCGCCCAATCGATCAGCTCCAGCCGCCCGTCGGCGTGTTCCACCAGCGCCGTGCAGCTTTCCACCCAGTCGCCGTCGTTGACGTAGAGCATGCCCTCGATGTCGCGCATCTCGGCATGGTGGATGTGGCCGCACACGACGCCGTCCACGCCGCGCCGCCGTGCCTCGTCGGCCAGCGCCCGTTCGAAGCGGTCGATCGCCCGGACCGCACCCTTGACCTGCCGCTTCAGCCAGGCCGACAGCGACCGGTAGGGCAGGCCGAGCCGGCGACGCAGGAGGTTGAACCAGCGGTTGACCACCAGCGAGGCGGCATAGGCGCGGTCGCCGAGCAGGGCCAGGAAGGGGGCGTAGCGCACCACGCTGTCGAACTCGTCGCCGTGCATCACCAGCAGGCGGCGGCCGTCGGCGGTCTGGTGCAGCGCGTCCGGGCACAGCCGGACGCCGGCGATCTCGAGCCGCATCGGCAGCCAGGCGCGGAACATCTCGTCGTGGTTGCCGGGGATGTAGATCACGTCGGTGCCGTCGCGGGTGGCCTTCAGCACCAGCCGCAGAACGTCGTCATGGTGGGCGTCCCAATACCAGCCGCGGCGCAGCCGCCAGCCGTCGATGATGTCGCCGACCAGGTAGAGCGTCTCGCAGCTGGTCCGCTCCAGGAAGTCGGCCAGGAAGTCCGCGCGGCTGCCGCGGGTGCCGAGATGGACATCGGACAGGAACACGGTGCGGTAGCGGGTGATCGACGACGCAGGCGACGCAGGTCCGGTCCCGTCCATCCGTCCTCCAAACCGGCCCCGTTCGGAACCGTGACGACTCCGGCGCTGACCCAGGGCTCGCGCGGCGATCGGTCCATACGCCGGCCTGCTCCCCCGCGACGTGACGTTTCCATGATGACGCGATGGGCGGCGCGTCGCCGGAACGTCACGGACGGACGGCCGAGAATCGGTCATGATCAACGGGATGTGCGGCAAAATGACCGGATGCTGGTGATCTACAACCCGACCGCGGGGCGCCGCCGCGTCGGCCGGCTGTGGGCGGTGCTCGACGTGCTGGTGGCGCACGGGGTGCGGCTGGAGGTGGTGGAAACAGGCCGCGCCGGCCATGCCTCGGCACTGGCGCGGGACGCTTCGGCGCGGGGGACCGGCCTGGTGGTCGCGGCCGGCGGCGCCGGCACGATCGCCGAGGTGGCGGCCGGCCTCCACGGCGGCACCGCGACCCGGCTCGGCATCATCCCGCTCGGCACCGCAAACGTGCTGGCGCACGAGCTCGGACTGCCCGCGGACCCGGCGGGCCTCGCCTCGGCGCTGGTCTCGCAACGTACCATGACGCTGTGGCCGGGGCTGGCCAGCGGCGCGGACGGTACCAGGCTGTTCGTGCAGATGCTGGGCATCGGCTTCGACGCGCACGTGGTGCACCGGGTCTCGCGGCCGATCAAGCGGGCGCTGGGCCGCGGCGCCTACGTGATGCAGACGCTGCGCGAGCTGCCGCGCTACCGTTTCCCGCCGGTGCGGCTCTTGATCGACGGCGCACCCGCCACCGCCGGCAGCGTGATCATCGCCAAGGGCACGCTGTATGGCGGGCCCTACCTGCTGGCGCCGGGGGCGATGCCTGATGCGCCGGGCTTTTCCGTGATCCTGTTCGAGCATGCGGGCATCGCGGCGGCCCTGCTGGCGGGTGCCGCGCTACCGCTGAACCGGCTGGGCCGGGTGCCCGGCGCCACCCACCGGCGCGCTTCCGAGATCACGGTCGGGGAGGGTGCCGCACTGCCGGCGCAGGCCGACGGCGACCCGGCCGGCACCACGCCGCTGCGCATCAGCGACGCGCGATGGCCGATCGAGGTGCAGGTCGGGCGGGACAGGCCGGCCCGCGCCCCTTGACCCCGCGGGGCCGGGAGTTCCAAACCCGATCCGGAGGATCGGCATGGCGGTGGTTGAGCGGATGCGGCAGGGCCAGGCGTCGCTCGATCGCGAGCGCGAGGTGCTCCGGATCGCGGACTTCGTCACCGCGGGCGAGGCGAGCGAGCTGCTGCGATGGGCCAGGCGCATGGCGCCGTTTCTGCGGAGCAACGGCCCC
>CAXUBN010000319.1:0-3206 GCA_964249255.1 uncultured Acetobacteraceae bacterium
GCCCGGCGACCGGCAGGGCGCCGTCATGGGCGGCCAGGGAGATGCCGCGGCCCATCAGCAGCGCGATGCGGATCCCGCCCTCCCCCAGCCAGGCCTGGGCGTGTAGCTTGCGCGTGCAGGCCTGGCTCATGATGGAGGCGCCGATGCCGTCCTCGCCGTCCACCTGCGCCGTCACGGGCTGGCCGAGCGCAGCACCGAGGTCGCCGGCCGCGCGCACGGGATAGTTGTCGGACGCGGGGTCGGCGCCGCCATGGTCCCAGGTCCAGCTTTCGCCGAACGCGACCAGCAGCGCGGGCGCGTCGCGACGGCCATAGAAGGGCGGCTCCCGGATCCCCCTCCCCCGCTCGACGTCGTCGCGCCAGGCCAGCGCGTCCGCGCGCTCCCCGGCGGCGGTCGGCAGCGTGGTGGACATCGACACGCCGTAGATCCGGCCGCCATAGCCGCAGGCGGCGACGGGGCAGGGCCGCGTGCCGGGCGAGGCACCGCCGACCTGCCAGACCCCACCGGTCGCGGATTGCGGCACGTCGGAGGTCGCGGTCGGCCCGGTGCGGTAGGGAGCGACTGGAAGACCGTCCAGGTATAGCATGGTGGCGCCGCTCGACCGGTCGATGGCCAGGCCCACGAGGTGCTGGGGGTCGTCGACGACGCCGTTCGCGAGCGAGCCGACGTTGGACAGGGTCGCGCCGGTCGCGGCGATCTGCTGCGTGCCGAGCCAGGTGTTGCCCCAGCCCTCCACGGCGGCGTTCGCGCCGCCATCGCCGGAGTAGATGTTGTTCAGGCGCAGCGCGATCGCGGGATCGGCGCCGCCGTAGCCGGCCAGCATCTCGAATGGCGGACTGGTCCCGGGTGCCGTCACGCTGCCGGCAAAGGCGATCTCGACGTTCTGGATGCGCTGCACCGTGTCCGGCAACACCAGCGGCGCCGTCACGCCGGGGATCCAGGACAGCCCGCCCCGCACCCGGGCCGGCCCGCCCCGTGGCGGCAGCATCACGTCGCGGCCGTGTCCGCTGTCGTCGATCAGCCTGTTCCCGCCGGCCTCGTGCAGGAGCAGCCGAAGTTGAAGCCCGGGGTCCGGGGCGAAGCGGATCGGGGATGGCGTCCCGGGCCAGGCGTGGGCCGGGATGGCCATGACAAGGCAGGCGGCAGCCAGCCGCCGGAGTTGGCGCAGGATCCCGGTCAAGCCGGCCGGTCCTCGCGGCGCACCGTGTCGCCGAGCCGGATGACGCCCGGTTGCAGCACCCGCGCGGTCAGTCCGCCATGGCCGCGCAGCGCGTTGTAGCCGCCGGTGCCCAACGTGTCCTCCATGCGCGAGCAGGGATGGCAGGGGCCGGTGACCTCCAGCAGCGCATCGCCGATCCGCACGGCGGCGCCGGCCAGCGCCAGCAGGTTGAGGCCGGACACCAGGAGGTTGCGCCGCAGCGCCGCCGGCTCCAGTCGCTCCAGCCCGGCGAAGGCGGCGACCGCCGGCAGGTGCTCGGCCTGCATCAGCGTCACCTGCCGCAGGCCGCCGCTGCCGGCATAGCGGTCGCCGACCAGCCCGTCCGTGACGGTGAGTATGGCCTCCCCCACCGGCCGCATCGGCGCGCGACGCGCCGGCCGCAGGCCGATCCAGTCGAGCCGCCCGGGGCGCATCGGTGCCCGCAGCAATCGGCCGAGTGGCGAGGCCGGGTTCAGCATGGCCGGGCGCCACCGGGGCACGGTCCCGGACGACATCGCGGGTGTGTCATCAAGCCGTAACATTCTCCCTGCTAGTCCGGTGGCGGAGGCGGCAGCGGGTGGCCCTTGATCAGCGAGACCGACATCGTCGCCGGTTACATGTGGCTGCTGGGGCGGATCCCGACCACCGTGGAGATCGCGGCCCACCGCCTGCACTACGGCGCGGGCGGCACCGACAGCCTCGACGACTTCCAGCTCCGGCTGCTGGCATCCGAGGAGTTCCGCGAGCGCCGGCTTCGCATGGATCGTCATCGCCGCGCCAGTCGCCCCGGACTCGACCGGCGCCGCCTGGTGTTCGTCCACATCGAGAAGTGCGGCGGCACCACGCTGCACGACATGCTGTGCTCGGAGGTCCCGCCGGACCTGGTCTGTCCCGAGCGGCACGAGTCGATCGGCGACTGGACCATCAACGAGCTGGCCGGGTACGAGCTGTTCTCCGGCCACTTCAACCTGGCCTGGTGCCGCTCGATCCCGGGCGAGCTGCGCGTGGTCACGCTGCTGCGCGAGCCCAAGGCGCGGCTGCTGTCCTTGTTCCGGTTCTGGAAGGCGCACCGTCCGGATCCGGGGCGCGACCTGTACGACCTGATCCCGCTGGCGCGGAACAACGACGCGGAGCAGTTCTTCGCCCATCCGCGGGTGGGCGAGCATCCCAGCATCCGCGACGCGATGGCGGGCCAGTTGACCCGCACCCGCGCCGTCTACGCGCTGGAACCGGACGATCCGATCCTGGCCGATCCGGCCGGCGTGTTGGCCCGGGCGACGGCGGCGCTGGAGGGGCTGGCGGCGTTCGGCCTGCTGGAGCGCTTCGAGGACACGAGGCTGCTGCTCAACGCCGCGCTGGGCCTGCGCATGCGGCCGGCACCGCCGCGCCAGGTGCTGGACACCATGATGCACGAGCGTGCGGAACTGGCGCCGGTGCCGCCGGTGGCGATGACGCCCGAGCTGGACCGGCTGCTCGACCGGCTGACCCCGATCGATCGGCAACTCCACGCGCGGGCGCAGGTGCTGTTCGAACGGCGCATCGCCGCGATGGCATCGCCACCGGCCGCCGCGACGGGGTTCCCGGGAGCGGCAACCTGGCTCCGGCCGTTGGTGCGCCGCATCGGCCGGGCACGGCCGGCCGTCATCCACGACGACGCCCGGTCCAGCCGGGAGATGGGATGGATGCATGGCTGGTCGAGATGGAGCGCGCGCTCGGTGCGTCGGCCGGACAGGCTCGCCAGCCGGACCATCAGCGGCACCGACAGGCCGTAGCGGCCGGCCTCGATGGCCCGACCACCGCCGCGGACACGCCGAGCCCCATGCGCCACGTTGTGCCCGGACAGGTGGTGGCCGCTTGCGGCGACGTCGTGACCTCGGCCCCCGCTCAGGGATCCGTCCAACCCTGGTCGGGTCCCTGTCGGGGCGCGGCGGTCGCGATCACGCTGCCTGGGTCAGCGCGGCCTCCGCGTTTGGCATCGCGCCTGTCCGCACCGCGGCCGCGCGCCGCG
>CAXUBN010000320.1:0-3202 GCA_964249255.1 uncultured Acetobacteraceae bacterium
CCCCCCCCCCCCCCCCCCCCCCCCCCCCCCCCCCCCCCCCCCCCCCCCCCTCTTCTCCCGATCGCCAGCACGTGCAGCCCCGCATCCGCCATCACCGGGTCCAGCGCCAGCGCCCGCTCCATCGCCATGGCCCCCGCCTCGTCCCCCCGCAGCAGCGCCGCGTATTGTTGGCGGCCGATCGCGCCGGCGCCCACGGCGAGGCCGTGGCACCGCACGTCGACCAGCCCGGCCGCGGTGAAATCCCCCTCCAGGCCGTGCCGATCGTAGAGGTGCATCGTCGCCGACGCGTCGCCCTGGCCGAACACCCCGCGCCGCGTCGCGAGCCGCTCGAGCGCCTCCGCGGTGCGCCCCTCGCGCACCAGCTCCAGCACCAGCGACACCAGTGAGTCGGCATACGCGCAGACATGGCCCCCCGGCCTGACCCATTGCGCGAAGCGCCGGATCATCTCCCCGGGGTCCGCGGCGTATTGCACCGAACCCAGCGCCATCACCAAGTCGGCACTGCCGGGCTCCACCGGCGCCTCCTCCATCGCGCTTCGCAGCAGGGTGAAGCCCGGCAGCAGGTCGAGCCCCTCCAGGACGGCGATCATGCCCGGCGCCTGCTCGATGCCGGTGACGCGGTGGCCCGCCGCCAGCAGCCGCGGCAGCCAGCGACCGGTGCCGATCCCGACGTCGATCACGTGCGACGCCGGCGGCAGCAGCGCCGACACGAGCTCCCAGGCCAGGACGTCGTAGGCCCGCCGGTGCGAGGGTTGCTCGTAGGTGGCGTCATAGGTCTCGGCCAGGGCGCTGTACAGGTCCATGCTCGCCCTGTGCCCGGCGGCGACGACGCTGTCGGTAGGAGCCAGGGCCTTGGGCGGCTGCATGCGGAACTCCGGGATCGGGCTTGTCGGCGATGATCGGCCGGCAGCATGGGGTCGCCGCCGTCCCGCTGTCATCAGCCGCGGTTGCGTGCCCCGTTGCGGCGAAGGATAACGGCGGGAGAAGGCGGCCCCGCCGGCCCGCGCTTCAACCGCGGGACGCGCCAGAACGATGACCGATGCCTTCATCAACCGCATCGGCACCAGCGTCCCGGCCAACGACGTGCACGGGGCCTTCGTTTCCTTCGCCACCACCCTCCTGCCGGACGAGCGGCTGCGCCGGCTGTTCCGGCGCATGGCGGACCGCAGCGGCATCGAGCACCGTTATTCGATGGTCGACCCGCTGCCCGACCTCACCGGCTTCCGCCTCGACCACGATAATTTCTACCGCCGCGGCGAGTTCCCGGGGTCGGCCGTGCGCATGCGGCGCTACCGCGACACCGCGTTGCCGCTGGCGCTGCGGGCGGTGGCGGCACTCCGCCAGGACACCAGCCTGGATGGCATCACCCACGTGATCGTCACCTCCTGCACCGGCTTCTATGCGCCTGGCCTCGACCTGCAGCTGGTGGCCGCGCTGGGGCTGGACGGCTCGGTCGAGCGCACCCTGGTCGGCTTCATGGGCTGCTACGCCGCCTTCAACGCGCTGAAGCTGGCCCGCCACATCGTCCGGTCCGAACCGGCCGCCCGCGTGCTGCTGGTCAACCTGGAGCTGTGCACGCTGCACCTGCAGGAGACCGCCGACCTGGAGCAGGTGCTGAGCTTCCTGGTGTTCGCCGATGGCTGCGCCGCCACGCTCGTCAGCGCCGAGCCGGTCGGGCTGCGGCTCGACCGCTTCCATGCCGAGCTGCTGCCCGACACGGAGTCCCTGATCACCTGGAACGTCGGCGACAACGGCTTCGACATGATGCTGTCCGGCCAGGTGCCGAGCGCCGTCGGCGCCGGGCTGGCCCGCTCCGGCCACCGCATCCTGGACGACGTGGCCTCCCGCGACGTCGAGCTGTGGGCGGTGCATCCGGGTGGCCGCACCGTGCTGGACGCGGTGCAGGGCGCGCTTGACCTGGCGCCCGACGCGATGGCGCCGTCCCGTGACGTGCTGCGCGACTACGGCAACATGTCGTCCGCCACCATCCTGTTCGTGCTCGACCGCATCATGCGAAACGCGCGTCCGGGTGCCGCCGGCGTCGCCCTCGGCTTCGGGCCCGGCCTGGTCGCCGAGGCGCTGCGGTTCCGGACCGCCTGATGACGGCGTCGCGGCTGTGCCCCGGCCGCGTGCTCCAACCGGAACTGATGGACGACCCCGCCTGCGGCCCGGACGAGTTCCGCCGCTGCCTCCAGGACCTGGCCGTCGTCAACTGCGTGACGCTGGCCTACCGGCCGACCCTGGCGTTCCTGGGCCGCGCCGTCCGGCTGGCCGGGGAGAAGCCGGGCTGGGACCGATCGCTGCGCATCCTCGACGTCGGCGGCGGCTATGGCGACGCGCTGCGCCGCATCGATCGCTGGGCCGCCCGCCGCGGCGTGGCGCTCGACATGACCAGCATCGACCTGTCGCCCTGGGCACGGGGTGCCGGCGAGGCGGGCGTCGCCACCCGCCGGCCGATCCGCTTCGTCACCGCCGACATCTTCGGCTTCGAGCCCGACCCGGCGCCCGACCTCGTGCTGTCCTCGCTGTTCGCGCACCACCTGGACGATGACGGCGTGGTGCGCTTCCTCGACTGGATGGAGCGGCACGCGCGGCTCGGCTGGTTCGTCAACGACCTCGAGCGGCACTGGCTGCCGCATGCCGGGTTCCGGGCACTGTCGGCGGCTGCCGGCTGGCATCGCTTCGTGCGCCATGACGGCCCGGTCTCGATCCGCCGCGCCTTCACCCGCACCGACTGGCGGCTCCTGCTGGCCGAGGCCGGCCTGCCGGTGAACACGGCGCGGATCGAGGGATGGCTGCCGTTCCGCCTGTGCGTGTCGCGGCTGCGGCCGGATCCCGTTCCCGCAGCCGTCCCGTCGTGACCGGCGACGTGTGCATCGTCGGCGGCGGCCTGGCCGGTGCCGCGCTCGCCGCCCGCCTCGGCGCCCGCGCCACGCTGATCGAGCGCGAGGCCGGCCCGCACGACAAGGTCTGCGGCGAGTTCCTGTCGCGCGAGGCGGTGCTGCACCTCCGTACGCTGTCCGTCGACCCGGTGGCGCTGGGCGGCCACCCGATCAACCGCGTGCGCCTCGCCACCGGCCGGCGCGAGGCCACCGTGTCACTGCCGTTCGAGGGCGTTGGGCTGTCGCGCCGGGTGCTCGACGAGGCGCTGCTGCGCCGCGCCGCCGCCGGGGGCGCCCGGCTGCTGCGTGGCCGGCCGGTC
>CAXUBN010000321.1:0-3193 GCA_964249255.1 uncultured Acetobacteraceae bacterium
GATGAGGCCCACCAGCGCCACATGGAGGATGACGGCGATCGCGCCGGCGGCGAGCAGGATCTCCCGCCGGCGCCGTCCGCCCCAGCTTCGGGACGGCACGAACAGGCGCACCCGCGGCAGGGTCCGCAGCGACACCGATCGCGGCGCCGACGCCGTCTCCCGTGGCCCCGCCGGACCAGGAGCCCCGGCCGGCTCCACGCGCGGAGCGGCCTGCCGCAACGAGGCCGCCGGGTCCATCACACCCTCAGGTGGTCCGGGATCGCGAGGCCGAGCCGGTCGGGGATGTCCCAGACCTCGCGCACCGTGCGCAGCGGACGGAAGCCGGCGCGCAGGTAGTTCGGCAGCGCGCGGCGGTGGTCGGCGGTGCAGGTGTTGACCCGCACCGTGCCAGCCTGGCTGCGCGCGCGCGCGTCGGCCACCGCGGCGTCCAGCAGCAGCCGGCCGACGCCCCTGCCCAGCGCGTGCGGCATCAGCCCGAAGTAGCTGAGGTTGACGTCACGGGCGCCGCGGCCGTCGAGCTCGTAGAAGCCGGCCGGCTCGCCGCCGCGATACAGCACGTGGATCGAGACCGCCGGGTCCGCCAGCAGCGTCGCCAGATCCGCGTCGGGCATCAGGCGGCGCAGCCACCAGCAATGGGCATGGCCGACGCCATTATAGAGATAGCGGTAGAAACCGACCGTCGGGCTCGGCACGACCAGCAGGCTGTCCCCCGGCGGCAGCGTCACGGCAGCGGAACGACCGGGCTCAAGGCGCAGAAAGGTGACGTCCACGGCGACGCGCGTCACCTGCCGGAAGGACATCGTCATCGGCGCCGCATCCTCCCCGCCGTCAGGGCTTCCGCCCCGGGCGCTGAACTAATCGTCCAGGAAGGAGCGGAGTTTGCGGCTGCGGCTCGGATGCTTGAGCTTGCGCAGCGCCTTGGCCTCGATCTGGCGGATGCGCTCGCGGGTGACGTTGAACTGCTGGCCGACCTCCTCCAGCGTGTGGTCGGTGTTCATGCCGATGCCGAACCGCATCCGCAGCACCCGCTCCTCGCGCGGCGTCAGCGACGACAGCACCCGCGTGGTGGCCTCGCGCAGGTTGGTCTGGATCGCGGCGTCGAGCGGAATGACGGCGGTCTTGTCCTCGATGAAGTCGCCGAGGTGGCTGTCCTCCTCGTCGCCGATCGGCGTCTCGAGGCTGATCGGCTCCTTGGCGATCTTGAGCACCTTGCGCACCTTCTCGAGCGGCATGCCGAGCTTCTCGGCCAGCTCCTCGGGCGCCGGCTCGCGGCCGATCTCGTGCAACATCTGGCGCGACGTGCGCACCAGCTTGTTGATGGTCTCGATCATGTGCACGGGAATGCGGATGGTGCGCGCCTGGTCGGCGATCGAGCGCGTGATCGCCTGGCGGATCCACCAGGTGGCGTAGGTCGAGAACTTGTAGCCGCGACGATACTCGAACTTGTCGACCGCCTTCATCAGGCCGATGTTGCCCTCCTGGATCAGGTCCAGGAACTGCAGGCCGCGGTTGGTGTACTTCTTGGCGATCGAGATCACGAGGCGCAGGTTGGCCTCGATCATCTCCTTCTTGGCGCGGGCGGAATCTCGTTCGCCACGCGACACGGTGGCGTAGACGCGGCGGAACTCGCTGATCGGCAGGCCGGTCTCTGTCGCCACCTGCGACACCTTGGCCCGGAGCTCGCCCACCTCGCCGGTGTGGCGGGCGACGAAGTTCTTCCACGCCTTCCCCGGCAGCGCCGCCACCGTGTCCATCCAGTTCGGGTCCATCTCGTGGCCCCGGTACTTGACCAGGAAGTCGTCGCGGCTGACCTTGGTACCCTCCGCGAAGCGCAGCATCCGCCCCTCGAGTCCGTTCAGGAGCTGGCTGATCTGCTTGAGCTGGGTGACCAGCTCCTCGATGCGGTTGTTGTGCAGCCGCACCGTCTCGACCTTGGCCACCAGCTCGTCGCGCAGCCGCTCGTAGCCCTTCTCGGAGCGGTCGCTGACCGCCTCGCCGGCGGTGAGCGCCTCGATCCGCTTGGCCTGGAGCTTGTGCAGCTTCTTGTAGAGGGTCTCGACCTCCTCGAACTGCTGCAGCACCTCCGGCTTGAGCTTCTCCTCCAGCGCCGACAGCGACAGCCCCGCTCCCTCGCCCTCGTCGGCATCGTCCGCCTCGGCGGCGTTGTCGAAGGAGGGCTCGGGAGCGGGCACCACGGGGTCCGCGCCCTCCTCGACCACCACGTTGCCGGCCTGCGTCGCCTCCAGGTCGATGATGTCGCGCAGCAGCATCTGCCCGACCTTGAGCCGGTCGTGCCAGGAGATGATGGCGCGGAAGGTGAGCGGGCTTTCGCACAGGCCCCCGATCATCTCGTCGCGGCCGGCCTCGATGCGCTTGGCGATGGCGATCTCGCCCTCGCGCGACAGCAGCTCGACCGAGCCCATCTCGCGCAGGTACATCCGCACCGGGTCGTCGGTGCGACCCAGGCTCTCGGCATCGACGTTGCCGGACGGCGCCTCGGCATCGCCCTCCTCGGGCTTCTCCTTCTTGTCGTCCTCGTCGTCGTGGGCGACCGGCTCGGCCTCCTCGTTGTCCTCGTTCTCGACGACCTGGATGCCCATCTCGGACAGCACCGCCATCACGTCCTCGATCTGCTCCGACGACATCTGGTCGGGCGGCAGCACCGCGTTCAGCTCGTCGAAGGTGATGTAGCCGCGCTCGCGCCCGCGCGCGATCAGGCGCTTGACCGCGGCGGACTGGACGTCGAGCAGGCTGGCGTCGGCGTCCTGCTCGGTCGCAGCCGCCTCGGTGGTCGCCGCCGTCTTGGTCGCCATGCTCAACTCAACTCCACCCGATCCCAACGTGCGCCACACGGCCATCGGCCGCGGACCGTCGCCCTCACCCTAATCCTCGTCGTCGGCCTGCTCGCCGCGCCGCAGCCCCCAGCGGGTCTGCACCAGCATGGTCAGCCGGCGCTGCGAGGGTTCATCCGCCTGGCGGGCGAACGCGGCGGCCGCGGCGTCGATCTCCTCATCCAGGCCCCCCATGTTGAGGAGCCCAAAGAAATGCCACCACCCCCGTTCCGCATCCGCCGGCATCGCCTCAATTTGGGCGACATCGGACATCGGCAGGGGGCTCGACGCCAGCATCTTGTCTACGTGGGCCGCCAATCCGGCCGTGTGCAGGTGGGCTATGAGGGTAGCCGAGTCAAGGG
>CAXUBN010000322.1:0-3173 GCA_964249255.1 uncultured Acetobacteraceae bacterium
GTTCGTGCGCGCTGGGTTGTTGACCCGGGGGGGGGTTTGCTCCGCCGCCGCGACCCCCGGTGCACCGGCCGTGTTGCCGGTCAGCGGCTGCACGCCGGCGCTCGCGTTCGGGCTGCTGGATCCGGTGCCGGCACCGGTGATGTTGGTGGCGTGGCCGCCGCCGCCGCCCGCCGCACCGGGCGCGCCGGCGCTGCCGACGCCCCCGATCTGGGCCGAGGCCGGGGCCGCCAGGGCGACGGCGAGGACCGCCGTCAGCAGCGCCGACAGGCCGGTCGGGTGCAGGATGCGCGATGATGTCATGGTGTGGTGTCCTCCGGATGGTCCTAATGGCGCCGGACGCCGTGGGTTGGCCGGGACCGGTTCACCTTCGCGTCGGGCAGGGCCAGGAGATGAGGCGGGGCGTCCCGATCGACGGGCCTGGCCGGAGCCGCTACAGCACGGATCCATGTCGTCCAGCCCCACCCGCACCCAGCGCTTCGTCGTCGTGCTGTCGATCGAGCTGTGGGAGCGGTTCGGCTTCTACGGCATGCAGGCGCTCATGCTGTTGTTCACCGTGCAGCGGCTCGGCATGGCGGACGGGGAGGCCTACCTGCTGTGGGGCGGCTTCACCGCCATGCTGTACTGCGCCCCGGTCGTGGGCGGCTGGATCGGCGACCGGGTGCTGGGGTCGCGACGCTGCCTCCTGCTGGGCGCCGTCGTGCTGGCGGCGGGCTATGCGCTGCTGGCGCTGCCGACGCAGGGGACCACGGCGCTGTTCCTGGCGCTGGGCGCGATCGTCGCCGGCACCGGCCTGTTCAAGCCCAACGCCGCCAACGTGGTGCGCGCGATCTATGCCGGCGACGACAGCCTGATCGATGCCGCCTTCACCATCTACTACATGTCGGTCAACGTCGGCTCGACGGTGTCGGTCCTGCTGACGCCGTGGCTGAAGGACCGGTTCGGCTGGCACGTCGCCTTCGCGGTGTGCTGCGGCGGCCTCCTGGTGGCGCTGGGCAGCTTCGCCCTGCTGCGCCGGCGGCTGGACGGGATCGGCAGCGCGCCGGACCTGCGGCCGCTGCGGCTCGTGCCGGCGCTGGCGGTGCTGGGGGGCCTGCTGGTGGTGGTGCCGGTCATGACCGTGGTGCTGCAGCACCCGTCGGTGGCGCGGCTGTGCGTGTGGCTGGCCGGGATCGGCGTGTTGCTGCTGTGGCTCGGGCTGTTCCTGCGGGCGGAGCGCGCCGAGCGGCCGGGACTGTTGGCGATGTTCATCCTGACGCTGCAGGTGATGATGTTCTTCATCTTCTACCAGCAGCAGGCGACCTCGCTGACCCTGTTCGCGCTGCGCAACGTCGACCTGCACCTGCGGCTCGGGGCCACGACGCTGTTCACCTTCTCCGCCGGCCAGGTGCAGGCGCTGAACCCGCTCTGGGTCATGCTGCTGAGCCCGCTGCTGGCCTGGTCCTACGGGTGGCTCGACCGTACCGGGCGGGACGTGTCGGTCGCGACCAAGTTCCTGATCGGCTATGCCGCCATCGCCGGCTCCTGCCTGGTCTGGTTCCTGGCCGCGCGCGACCCGGCGCACCCGATCGTGCCGTTCCCGGTGATGATCGTGGGCTACGGGCTGGTCTCGTTCGGCGAGCTGCTGACCAACGGGCTCGCGTTTGCGGTGGTGGCCCGCTACGTGCCGGCCCGGATGTCGGCGCTGATGATGGGCACCTACCTGGTGGCGGCCGGCGTCGCCTTCTACCTGGGCAGCATCGTCGCCAACTGGGCGGCGATCCCATCCGGGGTGGGGACGCTCGACCCGCGCCTCAGCCTCGGGATCTACGACGGGCTGTTCGGGCGGCTGCTGGTGCTGGCGCTGGTCGTGGTGGGGACGTGTGCGGCACTGCTGCCGCTGCTGCGCCGCCTCGACCGCGCCCACCACGCGGCCCTTGTTCCGATGCCCTCCCCGGTGCCGGTCGAGCAGGGTTGAGGCGGAACCCGCGTCCCCGGCCGGCTTTTCCATCGCACCAGCTCAAGGAGGATCCCCATGGCGAACGAGACACCGGACCCGCAGGCGCACGAGAAGGCGGTGGACCTGGTCGAGGAGGCGGTCGGCAAGCTCGACGAGGCGCCGGGCGAGGCCGACAAGCTGCTCAAGAAGGCGGACTCGATCGATCCCGGCGCCGCCAAGGAGGTGCTGGCGGACCTCGACGAGGATGCCAAGTCGGACCACACGCCCGAGGCGGGGTGATTGGGACGGGCTGATCAGCCACCGATCGCCTGCAGCACGGCGGCGTCGAACTCGGCCGGTGCCTGCAGCATGGCGAAGTGGCTGGCGTCCGGCAGGATCGCCAGCCGCGCGTGCGGGATGCTGGCCGCCATGAAGCGGTCGTGGTCCTGGCGGATCGCCTCGTCGTGGTCGCCATCGGCGATCGTGGTCGGCACGGCGATGCAACCGAGGTCGGCGGCGGTCCAGTGCGGCTCGGACTGCCACATGTGGCTGATCTGGGCGACGAACGCGTCGTAGCCGTCCGGCGTCGGCGACAGGGCGCGGTACTCGGTCCGGCTGCGGCGGATGAAACCGCCGAACACCGGCGTTTGGTCGAAGTCGGCATGCAGGCCGGACGGGTCGGTGTTGGCGCCGAACGCGAACAGGTGGCGGAGGCGGTCCGGGTGGCGCATCGCGAGATCGAGCCCGACGATGCCGCCGTCGCTCCAGCCGACCAGGTCGACGCTGCGGAGGTGCAGCGCGTCCAGCAGTGCCACGGCGTCGTCGGCCATCAGGTCGTAGCCGAACGGGGCCGCCGAGCGGGTGCTGCGGCCGTGGCCGCGGCTGTCCATCACGATCACCCGCCGTCCGTGCGCGACCAGGAACGGCACCAGCCGGCCCCAGTAGTCGGCGTTGGCGAGCCCGCCATGCAGCAGCAGCACCGGCTGGCCCGAGCCGTACTCGGCGTGCCAGATGCGGACGCCGTTCAGCGGGACGAGGCCGCTGCGGTCGGTGGGCGGCAGGACGGGCGTGGCCGGCAGCGTCTGCCAGCGCGGCGGGGCGGCGGACGCGGCACTTGCCACCAGCGCCGCCAGGATCAGGTACGGCTCGCTCTTCAGCGAGGTCTGGAAGGCCTGGGCCGTGCCCTGGAAGCTGCCGGTAATGGTGCCGGGCATGCCAATGCTCGCCGCGGCGCGCGTGATCGCATTGACCGCGTCAC
>CAXUBN010000323.1:0-3163 GCA_964249255.1 uncultured Acetobacteraceae bacterium
CCGCCGACCACCTCGCCATCGTCGTCCAGGCCGCGCGCCAGCACGGCGCGCAGGTCGGCCCGGAAGCCGGGGTCTCCCGCGGCCGGCGGCGGCCCGTTCCAGCCGTTGTCGTAATAGCCCCACGCATCGCGGATCCCGTCGCAGGCCCGCACCACCTGGTCCTCCGCGCGCGCGAGGTGCGAGGAGGAGGATTGCGCGTAGAGCTGCGACATCACGACCGCGATCGCGACCGACGCCATGACCGACAGCGCCCAGACCACCGCGAGCTTGGCGCGCAACGAGTGCATCGGCCTATCCGGTCATCGGAGGCTCGCGCGCCGGCCGCCGCCGTGGTCCGCGAGCGTCACAGCGCTACGATGACCACGGGAAGCACCAGACCCGACAGGAGCAGGAACCAGCTCAAGGGCCTTCTCAGGCTGCGGCGCAGGCCAAGCCAGAGCCCGAGGCCCGTGGTGGACGCCAGCACGAGCGTCACCAGGAGGAAGAACCATTTCAGCACGCCTGCCGACACCGGATCGCCGGCATCCGCTGCCAGCGCCGGGGCGGCGACTTCCATGATGCCGGGGGCGCCGGCGGGCTTGTCCGTGTCGGCATCCGGATGCCTGTTTTCGCGCGCGAACACCTGGTCCTTGTGCAGCCGGCCGAGCTTCTCGATCAGCACCGGCGCGCGGTAGCTCCCGTGCGACTCGTGCAGGTCGAACAGCTGGAACGCCCCGGTCAGGGCGAAGAACAGGATGCTCGGGGCCGTGAAGATCGCCATGTCGGAATGAAGGGTGCGAAGGCGCATGGTCGTCAGGTCCACGCTGTCACGGTCGAGGCGCCGTCCCGGCGGAACGGCGAGCGGATGCGAACCGCCGCGGATCGCGCCTCCGCCAGGTCGGATCCGCCCGACGGGTCATTTCGGTTCAATCGTCATCCCCCGCACCGCGATGCCGGCCACGGCCGCCGCGGCCACGGCGTCCGCCTCCATGTTCCTCGTCGACGGCAGGGGAGGCGACGACCGTGGCCGCCGCCTTCGTCGGACCGAGGAGATGGGCGGTGACGACGTGGCCCAGCAGGTTGGAGCAGCCGTTTCCGCTGACGAAGATGGTTCGTCCGACCGCCAGCTGCGGCCCCCTCCGCTCCACGTCCGACAAGGGCAGGTTCACGATGGTGCCGTCGGCGAGCAGGATGCCGTCGATCTCGCCGTGGACGTCGTGAAGCCGCGCCTTGATCGGGGCGGAGATCTCCACGACCGCGTTTCGGTCGTGCGCGTTCGATCGTCTTCCGATCAGCAGTGTGGACCGGGTCCTGTCGTTGGTGATCGACATGGCCAGCATCATCGGCTCGTCGTGCGCCCTGAGGCCGTGGACGGTGACCTGGTCGCCGGGACGCGCGACCAGGACCAGCTCGGTCGTGTCGCGGGTGCTCGCCTGCACCTCGGTCCCGTCGGTCAGCATCACGCCGGCGACGTCCCCGTCGGCGTCGAGCACGTATTGGCCGACGGTGCCCCGAAGCACCGGAAGCTGGTTCGGGTCGAAGATCGCATCCTGCGCGACCGCCGCCGCCGTACCCACCGCCAGGAAGATGGCCACCGCCAGGATCGGCCTCGTATATCCCTCCATCAAGCGCTCCCGTTGATCACGGCCTGATCCACCGCAAGGTCCGTGCCACCGGCCAAGCCATGCGGGACGTGATCGATCCTCCCCTTCGAGGAGGAAGGTGTCCGGCTAGTCGACCACGGATGTCAGGAATCTTGACAGACCCCGATGGGATGATTCGGCACCGACGATGTCGGGGCGGGGACTTACGGTTTGAGCCGTGTCGCCCGGGCGCTACCCAAGGTGCCTTGCCTGCGCTTTGCCCGTCCGGGCGGTGGAGCCATTATCGGCGCTGATTGGGAATGATGCCCCCCCACGCCTCCGCATGATATGCATTCAGCCGGGCCCCGGGGCTGGCCCGTTGGTCCCGCCACGATGCCGGGCTGGCACGTGGAGGGACGGTCGGGGCAGGGGTCAGCCGTCCAGCAGCGTCCGGGCTTGCTTCAGGTCCTCGACGAACGCCGCATATTCCCGGCGCTTGGCGTCCTCGTCCGGCAGCCGCAGCAGGTAGGACGGGTGCACCGTCACGAACCCCTGCGCGTTGGAGCCGTACTCGCCGGGCAACGCCATGGGCTTCGACCGTTCGCGCCCGATCGTCACTGCGCGGCCTAGCACCGCGCGCGCCGCGGTGGCACCCAGCATCACCAGCAGCGCCGGCTTGACGGCACGCCGCTCCTCCACCAGCCAGCCGGAGCAGGCCTTGATCTCGCCCAGGTCCGGCTTGGCATGGATGCGGCGCCGGCCACGCGGCTCGAACTTGAAGTGCTTCACGGCATTGGTGACGTAGACCTCGCGCCGGTCGATGCCGGCCTCGACGATGGCGCGGTCCAGCAGCTGCCCGGCCGGTCCGATGAACGGCCGCCCGGCCAGATCCTCCTGGTCGCCGGGCTGCTCGCCCACCATCATCATGCGCGCGTTCTCGGGGCCCTCGCCGAACACCACCTGCGTCGCCGGTTCCCACAGTGCGCAGCGGCGGCAGCCCGCGGCCGCCTCGGCCAGCGCCGCCAGCGATCCCGACGGGAATGGGCCCGCTTCCTCCGCCACCGGCCTGGGCGTCGCCACCTTGGGCGCCACCACTCGGGGGCGTGGCGTGGCTTGATCGTCAGGGGGCATGGGCCTTGTCTCCAGCATGGTCTCGGTGCGGCTCCCCGCGGTCCGGATCAGCTCCGGGATCGCCGCCGCCTCGGGCAGGTTGCGCCAGTACTTCCGTGGCATCTCCGACGTCATCGCCGACACCTTGAGCCGTGCCGGGTTGAAGATGACGCTGAAGTAGGTTCGCCAGTAGCGTTCCAGCGCGTCGTCGTCCGGCACCTGCGCCGGGTCGGCCCCGGGACCGAACTCCGGCGCCGTGCCGGTCCAGTGCACGCTGCGGTAGGGGGTCAGGATCGAGAACACCATGGTCGCGAAGCGGCGCGCGAAGAAGTCGGCGTTGGCCTCGACGATGTAGTGGTCCGGCTCGAACCAGGCGACGTAGCGGCTGGACCCGTCCGCCTCGCGCACCTCGCGGAAGCGCACGAACGCTCGCATCTTGTGGGTGTCGCGCCGCACCGACTGCGCGAGCCGGATCGCGCGCTGCATCGCCG
>CAXUBN010000324.1:0-3161 GCA_964249255.1 uncultured Acetobacteraceae bacterium
GCACCTGCGCCGCCGCCCCCCTGCCGACCACCCGGCGGATCGTCGCGGTGTCGCCCCGAAGCGGCCAGGCGCTCCGTGTGGGCGCCATCCGCGACGCCAACGTGCTGTTCTGGCGCCGGCGCGACTTCCCCGGCCAGGTGGAGGATACCGGCTGGCGCCGCACCGGCGACGGCTACGTGGCCGATGGCGGAGGCGCGCCGCTCATCGCCTCCATCGACGGCCTAGACGAGGACCTCGAGGTGATCTTGTCCGCGCCGTCATCGGCGGAGGCCATGATCTCCAGCGATGGATTTAGTCGGGTCGTCGGGCTTCCGCCGGGTGGCGGCAGCCTCGGCGTGATCATCCCGTCGCGTCCGGCCCCGCCTCCCGCGATCGGCTGGGCGCTTGGCTGCACCGTCGGCCTCGCGGTGTCGTTCCTGCTCTCGTTCCTGGTCCTGACGCGGCTGGCCCGGCCGAGACGCCCCGTCGCCTGATCGCCGATGCCCCAATCGAGGCGTCCAACCGGACCGATCGCGATGGTTCCTCGTCGCCCGGCTCGACATCTCCATGAGCACTCGCTCAGGTGGCGACGGTGACCTGAGAGCACGAACCGTTCGCCGATCGGCCGGATCGGCTGGTTCCCGAGTGCAGGACCTGGTTCAAGGAGGTTACGGCGCCGACAGATCCATTCGACCCCCATGGGGGAGATCTTCCCCCGCGGGTCCGGCCTGCGGGAGGCCGTGGGCTACCCGCACGGCGTGGGCCAGATGATCCGCGGCATCATCCGACCAGGCCGGCAAGCGCCACAGCACGTGATGGTCGGGGCGCACGGCCACCGCCCCACCGCCGGTGATCCCGAAAAGTTCGGCCACCGCGACCTCCGCGTCGATCACGTCGACCCCCAGCACCCGGGTCCGGATCACGACGCCCGTCCGCCCCGCTGCCGCGATGGCCACATCCGTCCAACGCCGGTCGGCCGCGATCAGGGTAATACCGTCGGGATGGATCATCCGCAGCGTGGACCGGACCGCGCCGCCGCATATGACGGCGGCATGGGGCAGGCGGGCACCCGGATGCGCGTCCGGACGGTAGTCGAACGGGCCGGCGGATGGAGGCGCCGTTCCGTCGGCGACGACGGCACCCTCGCCGTAGGAATATCCGAGATCCAGCCCGGCCCCCTGCGCGAAGTGTTCGAGCTGCTCGTCGATGGCATCCTGGAGCGCCGCCCGGCGCGCGGTCGCCTCCGTCCCGTCGCCATCGATCCGCAGCACGTCCGACGGAAACGCGGCGATCGGTCCGTCGCCCGCATCGGCCGTGACCGGCGCCAGCATCGGGACGCCGAGCGCCTCGTCGATCCGGCCCATCCGCATCAGGTTGCGGACGCTCTGGTCGGTGTTGCGCTGCGCGATCGGTCGGCGCTCCCGCTCGAAGGTGTCGAGCAGGCCGGCATCCGCCCCCTCGCGCAGCACGGCGGCCAGCTTCCAGGCGAGGTTGTGGGCGTCCTGGATACCGGTGTTCATGCCCAGGCCGCCGGTGGGCGGGAACCGGTGGCAACTGTCGCCGGCCAACAGCACCGGGCCGTGGCGGAAGCGTTCGGCGACCTGCGCGCTCATGTTCCAGCTGCTCAGGCCCTGCAGCGTCACCTCCACGTCCGCGCTGCCGATCGCCTTGCGGACGATCGCGCGGGCGGCATCGTCGTCGAACGTCGCCAGCGGGAGGTCGCCGATCGGCACCAGCATCGCCCAGGTGCGGCCGATCGCGTCGAAGCTGATGAGGACGCCGCGCGCGTCCCGCCCGCCGATCCAGTACAGCACGCCCCGGCGCCCCTCGCGGTAGCGGTCGAGGTCGGCCTGGAAGTAGATCGTCATGAACCGCGCGATGGTGCGCGGCCCGATCATCTCGATGCCGACCGAGCGCCTGACGACGCTTCCCGCCCCGTCGCAGCCGATGACCCAGTCGCAGCGCAGATGCTCGGGCTCGCCACCCCCGGCCGGTCGGATCGTCAGGACCGCCTCGTCCCCCGAGACGACGACGTCCGCCACCTCCGCGCCGAACCGCACGGCACCGCCCAGCTCCACGAGCCGGTCGTGCAGGATCGGCTCCAGCTCGGTCTGCGGGATGTTGACCGCGGTGAAGGCGCTGACCGGCCGGGACCCGTCCTGCCCCGGCGCCTCGATCGGAAGCACGCCGTATTCCCGCCCGGCCATGCTCTCGACCCAGGCGACCAGGCTGCGCATCGCCGCCGGATCGCCGCGGCGATACACGACGTCGGCGATCCCCATCTCGTCGAACACCTCGAGCGTCCGGGTGTTGGCGACGTGGGCCGCCGGCAGCCCCGCCAGGCTCGGCCGCCGGTCGAGCACGATCGGGTCGAGGCCACGCTGCCGCAGCAGCACGGCCGCCGACAGGCCGGTCGGGCCCGCCCCCACGATGACGATGCGGTTCGCGCTCATGCTGCCAACCCGTCCTGCTTGTCGAGCTCGCGCAGCACCGCCTCGCCCATCACGTGGGTGCCGACCCGGGCCTTGCCGGGGCTCATGATGTCGGCGGTGCGCAGCCCGCTCGCCAGCACCCGGGCGCATGACCGCTCGATCAGCGCCGCCTCGTCCTCCAGCTCGAAGGAATGGCGCAGCAGCATTGCCAGGCTCAGGATCTGCGCTAGCGGATTGGCCTGGCCGGTGCCGGCGATGTCGGGGGCGCTGCCGTGGATCGGCTCGTACAGCGCAGGCCGCCGCCCGTCCGTGCCCAGCGTGCCCAGCGTAGCGGAGGGCAGCATGCCGAGGCTGCCGGTCAGCATGGAGGCGAGGTCGGACAGGAGGTCGCCGAACAGGTTGCCGGTGACGATCACGTCGAACTGCCGTGGGTTGCGGACCAACTGCATGGCGCAGTTGTCGGCCAGCATGTGGCTCAGTGCCACGTCGGGATATTCGGCCGCCCCCAGCGCGGTCACCACCTCGCGCCACAACAGGCCGGACTCCATCACGTTGCACTTCTCGACCGAGCACACCCGGCCGCCGCGGCCACGCGCCAGCTCGAACGCCACCCGCGCCACGCGCTCGATCTCGGCCGTCGTGTAGACCTCGGTGTTGACGCCGCGCCGGCTCCCGGCCGGCAGCGTCGCGATGCCGCGCGGCTCGCCGACATAGATTCCGCCGACCGTCTCGCGGCCGATCATGAGGTCC
>CAXUBN010000325.1:0-3148 GCA_964249255.1 uncultured Acetobacteraceae bacterium
CTGTTCACCCTGTTCGTGCTGCCCGCCGTCTACATGCTGCTCGCCACGGATCGCGCATCCCGGATGCATGCCATGGCTGAAACGGCCTGAGGCGGCCGGGACCGTCGAATACCGTCGGGGTCGCCCGGGCGAACGGCATCCGCCCGGAATCAACGATGGCCGATGCCGAGATCCCGCCGACCCGACCATCCTTACTCGCGGAATGCCCATGCGTCCCAACATCGGCTCGGAACGGCTGGTCGCGCTCACCGACGGCGTGGTCGCGGTCATCATCACGATCATGGTGCTGGAGCTGAAGCCGCCCGGTGGCGCCGACCTCCGCAGCCTGGCGCGGCTCGCCCCCACCTTCCTCAGCTTCGTCCTGAGCTTCGTCTACGTCGCGATCTACTGGAACAACCACCACCACCACTTCCGCCTCGTGCCCCACGTCGGCGGCGGGATCATGTGGGCGAACCTGAACCTGCTGTTCTGGCTGTCCCTGATCCCGTTCGCCACCGCCTGGATGGACGAGCACGGCGGCGCGCCGGTACCGGTCGCCGTCTACGGCGCCACGCTGCTGCTGTGCGCGGCAAGCTGGCGGGTGATGCAGGCGACCATCGTCCGTGCCCAGGGATCGGGGTCTCCGCTGCGCGCCGCGATCCGCCACGACCTGAAGGGCAGCGCATCGATCGCGATCTACCTGGCGGCGATCGTGCTGGCCTTCGCGGCACCGGTCCTGGCCTATCTCGGCTACGCCGGCGTGGCCGCCTGGTGGTTGATCCCGGACCGCAGGATCGAGGCCGCCCTCCCTCCGGACTGAGGCGGTGGCCGCGACGCCGCGGTCACCGCGCCGATGGTCTCCCGACCAGGTCCGTCGCCTATCCCCCGATGTCGAGGGCGATCTTGCCGAAATGGCCCTTGCCCTCGGCGAGATGGGCATAGGCCGCCGCCGCATCGCCCATCCCGAACACCCGGTCGACCACCGGCACCAGCCGATGCGCGCCGATGGCGGCCGAGGCGGCACGCAACGCGGCGACCGGACCGGTATGGTTGCCCAGGATGCGGATCTCCCGTTCCATCACCGGGACCACGTCGAGGGTGGGCCGCGTGCCGGTCAGGAAGCCGATCACGAACACCGTGCCCCCCATCGCGGCGGCACCCACCGATTGGGCGAACGTGTCCGCACCCCCGGTCTCGAGCACCAGGTCCACGCCGCGACCGTCCGTCAGCCGCAGGGCCTCCGCGGCCCAGTCCGGCGTCCGGCGGTAGTTGATGGTGCAGTCGGCGCCGAGCGTCCGAGCCCGTGCCAGCTTCTCGTCCGAGGACGAGGTCACGATGGCCCGCGCCCCATGCGCCTTGGCGAGTTGCAGGGCGACGATCGACACCCCTCCGGTCCCCAGCAGCAGGACCGTGGAGTGCGGCCCGATCGCCGCCGCGCGGACGGCGCGCCAGGCCGTCGTGGCCGCCACCGGCAGGGTCGCCGCCTGCACGAAGCTCAGATGGTCCGGGATGGCCACCAGCGACACGGCGGGAACAACGACGTACTCGGCCAGGCTTCCCGGACGCGTCACGCCGCGCCGGGCGGCAAGGACCTGCGGCGTCGGCGATCCGTCCTGCCAGTCCGGCAGGAAGTGCGGCATGACGCGATCCCCAATGGCCCAGCCCTCGACCCCGTCGCCGAGCCCGGCGACCTCGCCCGCGCCGTCGGCGACCGGCACCATCGGAAACGTCGGACCCGGGTAGATCCCGGTCGCGACGGCGACGTCCAGGAAGTTCAGGGACGCGGCGCGCAGCCTCACCAGCACCTCGCCGCTGCCGGGACGCGGGACGTCGCGGGATGCCGGACGGAGGGCGTCCAAACGCGGCCCGGAGAGTTCGATGACGTTCATGACAGGATCCTCGATGCTGACGAGGACCCGCCGGGCAGGGGAAGCGCCCTGGTGGCCCGTCGGGTCCGGATAGGTGCCACCACACCTGGTTGCTCCGCGGATGGAGATAAATCAGGGTTTCGGAGCGACACTCGACACCGGGAGTTGGGAACCATGGACCGACTGGCCAGCATGGCGGCCTTCGTGACCGCGGCCGACGCCGGGTCGTTCGCCGCGGCGGCGGCACGGCTCGGCCAGTCGCCGCAGATGGTCGCCAAGCACGTGCTCTTCCTGGAAGACCGCCTGGGCTCGCGCCTGCTCAACCGGACCACGCGTCGCCAAAGCCTGACGGAGGTCGGACGGACCTACTACGAGCGGTGCAAGATCGTCCTGGCCGAGGCGGACGCGGCCGACGCCCTGGCGCAGGAACGGCGGGCCGTCCCGCGCGGGCGGCTCAGGATCAGCGCGCCGGTGACGTTCGGCGCCCACGGCCTCATGCCGCTGATCACGCGCTACCTGCGCGACCATCCCGAGGTGGAGATCGACCTCGCGCTGACCGACCGCCTCGTCGACCTGGTCGAGGAAGGCCACGAGGTCGCGTTCCGCGTCGGCCCGCTCGCCGACTCGGGCCTGATCGCGCGCGCCCTGTCGCCCTATCGGCTGGCCGCGTGCGCGTCGCCCGCCTATCTCCGCGCCCGCGGAACCCCCGCCACGCCGGACGACCTCGCCGGCCACGAATGTCTCGGATACGCCTACTGGCCCCGACCCGCGGAGTCCGAGTGGTACTTCGACAGGAACGGCATCAGGCACGCCGTCCGCGTCCGCAGCCGCCTGCAGGTGAACGACAGCCGGGCATTGATGGCGGCGGCGATCGACGGCTACGGCATCGTCATGGGCCCGGAGGACGTCCTGGGGGATGCCCTGACCGCGGGGCAGCTGGTCCGGATCCTGACCGACCACGCCGCGCCGTCGCGTCCGATGCACCTGCTCTACGTCGGCGACCGCAGGCAGACGCCCAAGCTCCGGAACTTCATCGACCGCGCACTGCAGGCATTCGGCTGATGCATTCTCACATGCTCAACGCAGCGCTGACCCACCTGGCGAGCTTTGATCATGAGGATGCCTTGGAAGACTTTGGAGAGGTCGCGCAGGTTGAAGGTGTAGTGGGCTCTGGCAGGAGTTGGCAGAAGGTCCTGGCCGACGCGCAGGTACACCTCAATGCTGCCCTCCACCATGGGCTTCAGCAGGGCTCGCTTCACATCCAGGCCAAACTGGTGATCCATGAAGCCGCCAAGTATGGC
>CAXUBN010000326.1:0-3148 GCA_964249255.1 uncultured Acetobacteraceae bacterium
CGCCACGACCGCGTGGCCGTCGACGTGCCCGGTCGCGACGCCCTCGGCCAGGCTGACGATGCCGGCCCCCGCAGCACCATAGCGGGCACCGCCGGCACGGCCGTGCAGGTCCGCATCGGCCTTCACCGCCTCCGCATAGCCGGGTATCCCCCGCAGCTCGCCGGCGGGGTTTGCCGGCGTGACGGTTCCCTCCTTGATACCAAGCGGCGACAACTTGTTTGGCTTGGCGTCCGACACGATCGAGTAAGACTGCGTCGAGACGGGTCCGGGTCCGGAGCCATCGGCCGCGTAGGTGACCTGGTCGAGGCCGCGCAGGTTGATGGTGAGGCGGCCGGGCCCGGTCGCGGGCGCGTTCGGGTTCTCCGGGAACAGCGCGACGTTGGTGTTGCCGCGGTTGGCGGGAGCCGCGACGCCGTCCAGGCCGCGCTGGCGTGCGACGTCGCCGATCGCGCGCGGCAGCGTGTAGGGATCCTCGCCCGTGACCTTGGTCAGCAGGCTCCTCATCTTGCCCTTCGTCTTGCCGTCGTTACCGCCATAGCCCTGCGTCAGGGCCCCCTGACTGACGCCTGGCAGGTTGCGGGCGTCGAGCAGTTCGCCCTCGAAGTGGCCGCGCACGACCGCCCTGCCTTTCAACCCATCATAGTTCCTGGCTTCAGCCTGGACATCGGCCATGGTCGGTGCGGCGTAGATCGCGGATTGTCCTGGTAGGTTGTAGCGGCCGGGATCACTCATGCTGTGGTTGGCGTAGGTGCCCGCCCAGACTGGTTTGACCGCCCGGTAGACATCCGCGTCATAGTGGGTCGGCACTTGCGCCCGCGCGGCGCGCTCCGTCTTGCCGATCTGCGCGCCGACATACTGGTCTCGCCCTGCAGCCGCCGCGACGCCGACGACGGCGGTTTCATCGTGACCGTCGGTAGGATGCCGATGCTCAACGTCGTCCCGCATGTCGGACATGGACGCACCTTTCGAAGCAAGTGATTTCGAAACTTCGGCGTCAGCACACCACGAGGCGGCACGAGCCCGCAATGAAGAACGAACGGGCTTTGCGACCCCGTCCGGCGCGGGATGCTGCCTGTTACTGGATCATCGGTCCTTCTTGCCCCTTGATCGGCGCCGAGGGGGCTGGCTCGTCGTTGACGCTGCAGAACGAGGACGGGAAGCAGTAGGCCCTGACCGTGTCGAGCGGGGCGAACGTCATGCTTCGCTCGATCGCGTCGCACCAGATCCGATGGGCAACCTCGATGACCATGTGATCGCTGGTGTAGGAGACGGTCAGGCCAGCATACAGATCGTCGAAGGTGAGCCAGAACACTTGCCACCCCGGCTCAAGCCGGCAGTCAATGGCGGTGTTCTCGCACGTCACACTGTTGATCCGACGCGCGTCGACGAAGCGCACCGTGGCCGTGAAACGCAATCCTCGTAGGAATCGTTCCCGCCGGACGTTCCTGAACGTCACGAGCACGTCCGGTCCTTCCCGCATCACGGTCGTGATGACGGCCCCGTAGAAGCCCAGGAAACTTTGTCTGCCTTGCATCGGGTGCCTGTCCCTCAACGACGATGACGACGCGATCTCGTCCTCCCCGCCGCCATTCTTCCCATCGTGCCGGTGAGCGCGAGCGTCGGGCGGGTTCCGGATGATGCGGTCCACGCGGTCGACCCGACCGTCGGTGCAGGGAGGGTCGGGCCGGGCGAGCCCGTGACGGGTGCCGTGGCCGGGCGGATGCGGTCGACGCCCGCATGCCCCCGTCAGCCTGGCCGGCACCCCTCCGGAGGACGCACCGTCACGGTCCGGGGACGAGGCGCCTACGCGTGCCCGACCGGCTGCGCCATCGCGTTCGCGGCGCCGGCCGCCTGCGCCCGCTTGGCCTGCCACAGCGCCACGAAGTCGATCGGCTGCAGCACCACCGGCGGGAAGCCGCCGTCTCGGGTAACCTCGCTCACGATGTTGCGGGCATACGGGAAGATCAGCCGCGGCACCTCCACCAGCAGCAGCGGCTCGAACATGGTCTCGGGGCTATCGCCCAGCGTCACGATCGCGGCATAGGACAGCTCGGCGATGAACACGGTGCGGCCGCTGCTGGCCGAGGCCGCGCTGCTCCCCTCGCCCGCCGGCTCGACCGCCTCGGCCTTGATCGACAGCACCACCTCGAACACGGCCTGCTCCTGCTGCAGCCGGTTCGCCTGCACGTCGATGTTGACCGACACCTGCGGGTTGGCGCGCAGCGTCGCGAAGATCTCCGCCCCCGCCGGCACCTCGAACGACAGGTCCTTGGTGTACTGGAGGTTCATGGTCAGCGGCAGCGCCGGCGGGCCCGGCTGCTGGGGGGCGGGAAGGGTGTCGGACATCGCGCGGGAACTCCTGGTGCGGCTCGACGCGCCGCTAGCACGCCGTCCCGCCGGGCGCCAGGATCGCCGCCGGTGCCCACGGAAACCCTCAACCCCTGATGAAGTCCACGAAGGCGCGCAGCGGGGCCGGCAGGTGCCGCCGTCCCGGGTAGTAGAGAAACGGGCCGGGGAAATCCTGCACCCAGTCCTCCAGCACGGGCTCCAGCGCGCCGCTGCGCAGGTGCGGCTCGAGCCAGCCGTCGAACAGGTGGATGATGCCCAGCCCCCGCACCGCGGCGTCCACCGCCAGGTCGACCGCGGCCCCCAGCCGCACCACCAGCGGGCCGCCCGGGTCGATCCGAACCACCTCGCCGCGTCGCTCGAACTCCCAGATCGGCATGGTGCCGCTCGCGAACTGGCCGCGCAGGCAGGCATGGCCGAGCAGGTCGCGCGGATGCCCGGGCCGGCCACGCTCCCGGAGGTAGGCGGGTGCGGCTGCGGTGGCGAAGCGCTGGACGCGGGGGCCGATCGGCACCGCGATCATGTCGCCCTCCAGGCGCTCGTCGTAGCGGATTCCGGCGTCGCAGCCGGCCGCCAGCACGTCGACGAAGCCGTCCTCGACCACCACCTCGAGCCTGATGTCGGGAAACGCCCTGAGGAACGGCGTCACCAGCGCCGGCAGCACCAGGCGGGACGCGCTGCCCGGAACGTTGAGCCGCAACGTGCCGGCCGGGCGGTCGCGGAACGCGCGCGCGGTGTCGAGCGCCGTCCGCACCTCGCCCAGCGCCGGCACGAGCCGCTCGAGCAGCCGGGCTCCGGCCTC
>CAXUBN010000327.1:0-1121 GCA_964249255.1 uncultured Acetobacteraceae bacterium
GCCCGGGCCAGCGGCAGCGGGTGGCGCTGGCCCGGGCGCTGCTGCGCGATCCGCGGCTTCTGCTGCTCGACGAGGCGACCAGCGCGCTCGACACCGAGAGCGAGGCGGTGGTGCAGGACGCGCTGGCGCGGCTGCGGCGCGGCCGCACCACGATCGTGGTGGCGCACCGGCTGTCCACGGTGCGTTCGGCCGACCTCGTGGTGGCGCTGTCGGAGGGCCGTGCCGCCGAATGCGGCACCCATGCCGATCTCATGGCGCGGGACGGGCTCTACGCCCGGCTGGTGCGGACCCAGGGGCTGGCGCTGGAATGACGGGCGGTCCGGGGTGCGGCGGCATTGCCCGGCCCCGACCGCCATGGCAAGGTGACCGAACGGATCGGTCAGCGGTGGCACGATCCCTCCGCGCTCCGGAGGCGAGATGACCGAACAGGATCAGCACGACGGGAGAACCCGGCCCGCGGACGGGGAAGCCCTCCAGGACGACGACCAGGATGAGGCCGGGCACGCCCGGCCGGCAAACAAGGACCGGTCCGGCGACAAGCCCGACGCCAAGGAGGGCGACGACGACGATCCGCACAAGGGCGAGCGCAACAAGGCCAAGCCGTACGTCACGGCCCTGCTGATCGCCTTCGTGCTGCTGCTGGTGGCGGGCGGCCTCTACTACTGGCTGTCGACGCGCGGCCGCGTCACCACCGACGATGCCTTCACCTCCGGCCGGCTGATCACGATCGCACCGCACGTGGCCGGCTACGTGACCGAGCTCGACGTCAACGACAACGAGTACGTGCACCAGGGCGAGGTGCTGCTGCGGATCGACCAGCGGGACTACGTCGCCTCGCGCGACCAGGCGCAGGCCACGCTGGACGCCGCCCGGAGCCAGATCGACAGCGCCCGGTTCAACGTCGAGGTGGCGAAGCAGACGTTTCCGGCCCAGCTCCGGCAGGCGCAGGGCACGCTGCTGGCGGCGCAGGCGCAGCAGTACCGCGCCGAGACCGACTACCGGCGCCAGCACAGCATCGAGCGCGCCGCCACCACGCAGCAGGACGTCGACTACTCGACCGCGGCCTTGAACCAGGCGAAGGCGCAGGTGGTGGAGGCCGAGGGCCAGGTGCAGGCGGCGAC
>CAXUBN010000327.1:1131-3144 GCA_964249255.1 uncultured Acetobacteraceae bacterium
CCGCAGATCTCCACCCAGCAGACCCGCGTCGACCAGCAATCCTCCTCGCTGGCGCAGGCGCGGGCGCAGCTCGACCGCGCCCGCCTCAACGTCGAGTGGACTGTGATCCGGGCGCCCAGCGACGGCTGGATCGCGCAACGCAACGTCGAGCGCGGCAGCTACGTGCAGTCCGGACAGGCGCTGTTCGCGATCGTGCAGCCCGAGGTCTGGATCACCGCCAACTTCAAGGAAACCGAGATCACCCGCATGCGCGCCGGCCAGCCGGTTCAGATCGCGGTGGACGCGTATCCCAACATGCGGCTGAGCGGCCACGTCGACAGCATCCAGCTCGGCGCCGGCTCCGCCTTCAGCACCTTTCCGCCGGAGAACGCCACCGGCAACTTCGTCAAGATCGTGCAGCGCGTGCCGGTCAAGATCGTGATCGACAACGGCCTCGACCCGCTGCTGCCGCTGCCGATCGGCATCTCGGTCGAGCCCACGGTGGATATCCATTGAGCGGCCCCGACAAGCCGTCGCGGGACGACGACTGGAAGCCCAAGGGCAACCCGTGGCTGATCGCGGTCGTGGTGACGATGGCGGCCTTCATGGAGATCCTCGACACCACCATCGTCAACGTGTCGCTGCCGCACATCGCCGGCAACCTGTCCACGTCCTACGACGACGCGAGCTGGGCGCTGACCTCCTACCTCGCCGCCAACGGCATCGTGCTCACCATCTCCGGCTGGCTCGGGCGGGTGATCGGCCGCAAGCGCTACTTCATGATCTGCATCGGCGCGTTCACGGTGTGCTCGTTCCTGTGCGGCGTGTCCGCCAACCTGCCCGAGCTGATCGTGTTCCGGCTGCTGCAGGGCTTCTTCGGCGGCGGGCTGCAGCCGAACCAGCAGGCGATCATCCTGGACACCTTTCCGCCGGCCAAGCGCGGCGGCGCCTTCGCCATCACCGCGGTCGCCACCATCGTGGCGCCGGTGCTGGGTCCGACGCTGGGCGGCTGGATCACCGACAACTTCTCCTGGCGGTGGGTGTTCTTCCTGAACGTGCCGGTCGGCATCGTGGCGCTGCTGGCGGTGGGCGCGCTGGTCGAGGATCCGCCCTGGGCCCGCAAGCGCTCGGCGCCGATCGACGTGATCGGGCTCAGCCTGATCACGCTGGGGCTGGGCTGCCTCGAGGTGGCGCTGGACCGCGGCGAGGACGACGACTGGTTCGGCTCGCCCTTCATCTCCGTCATGATGCTGTGCGCGGTGGTCGGCATCGTCGGCGCGATCTGCTGGCTGCTGACCGCCAAGCGGCCCGCGGTCGACCTCAGGGTGTTCGGCGACGCCAACTTCGCGGTCGGCACGATGGGCATCGGGGTGGTGGGCGTGGTGCTGTACGCGAGCGCCGTGCTGATCCCCCAGTTCACGCAGCAGGTGATCGGCTACACCGCGACGCTGGCGGGGCTGGTGCTGACGCCGGGCGGCATGGGCATCATCGTTCTGATCCCGTTCGTCAACCTGCTGATGCGCCGGGTGCAGACGCGGCTCATCATCGCCTTCGGCTTCTTCCTCATGGGGGCGTCGCTGCTGTACTCGGCGCACCTGATCCCCAACGTCGATTTCAGGCAGCTGGTGTTCTACCGGATGAGCCAGAGCGCCTGCCTGGCGTTCCTGTTCGTGCCGATCAGCACCATCGCCTACCAGACGCTGCCGCGCCGGCTGAATGGCGATGCGTCGGCGCTGTTCAGCATGATCCGCAACGTGTTCGGCGCCATCGGCATCTCGGCCAGCACCGCGCTGGTCACGGAACGCACCCAGGTCCGCGAGGCCAACATGGTGCATTGGATGACGCCGTTCCGGCAGCCGTTCCAGAACTACATGCAGTCCGCCGCGGGGATGTTCCAACGCGCCGGGCAGCCCCCGGCGGCGGCGCAGGCGGCGGCGCGCAACCAGCTCCACGCCGCGTTCTTCCAGCAATCCTCGATCCTGGCCTACAACGACTGCTTCATCCTGTTCTCGATCATCGCCTTCGCGGTGATCC
>CAXUBN010000328.1:0-3117 GCA_964249255.1 uncultured Acetobacteraceae bacterium
GGGTGGACGATGTGCAATCGGCGGCGGCGCACCGGGTCCGGCGCAAGGCCGGGCTGGCGCGCCCGCTGACCAACCGGACGGCGTCGCGCGCCCAGGCGCGCGCTCCCGCCTCCACCCAGGCCGCGGACGCGGAGCCGGGTGCTGCATCGATTGCCCCGGACGCGCCCGAGCGCTTCATCAACCGCGAGCTGTCCTGGCTCGACTTCAACCAGCGCGTGGTGGAGGAGGCCGACAACGCGCGCAACCCGCTGCTAGAGCGGCTGCGCTTCCTGTCGATCAGCGCCGGCAACCTGGACGAGTTCTACTCGGTGCGCGTGGCCGGCCTGGTGGTGCAGGTGCGGGAAGCGCTCAGCACCCGCTCGCCCGACGGCCGCACCCCGGCGCAGCAGCTGGTGGCGGTGGAGGAGCGCGCCCGCGCCCTGCTGGCCGAGCAGCAGCGCATCTGGGGCGAGCTGCGCGCCGCCCTGCACGCCACCGGCGTGTCCGTGCTGAGCGCCGCCGCGCTGGACGCGCGAGACCGCGCCTGGCTCGACACCTGCTTCATGGAGCGGATCTTCCCCGTCCTGACGCCGCTGGCGATCGACCCGGCGCACCCGTTCCCGTTCATCCCCAACATGGGGCTGTGCCTGGTGCTGAGCCTGCTGCGCGACGAGGACGACCGGCACGCCATGACCGGGCTGATCATGCTGCCGAACCAGGTCGAGCGCTTCGTCCGGCTGCCGGCGCGCGGCGACGGCGGCGACACGGCCGGTGCCCAGGTCGGTGCCCAGATCGGGGCCCGCGTGGAGGCCCGCTTCGTCGTGCTGGAGGACCTGATCCGGTTCTTCCTCCATCGGCTGTTCCCCGGCTTCCACATCGGCGGCAACGGCGTGTTCCGCGTGATCCGCGACACCGACGTCGAGTTCGAGGAGGAGGCCGAGGACCTGGTCCGCTCCTACGAGACCGCGCTGAAGCGCCGGCGGCGGGGGGTGGCGATCCATCTCGACGTGGACGAGGGGATGCCGCGCGAGCTGGCGGCCCTGGTCGCCGACGAGTTCGACGTGAAGCTGGACGAGGTGCAGGCGCACAGCGGCCTGGTCGGCGTGGTGGACGTGCGCCAGGTGATCGTGGACGAGCGTTCCGACCTGCTGTTCCCGCCCTACGTGCCACGCTTCCCCGAGCGCATCCGCGACTTCGGCGGCGACTGCTTCGCCGCCATCCGCGCCAAGGACATCATCGTCCACCACCCGTTCGAGAGCTTCGACGTGGTGGTGCAGTTCCTCCGGCAGGCCGCCCTCGACCCGGCGGTGGTGGCGATCAAGCAGACGCTGTACCGCACCTCCCGCGACAGCCCGATCGTGAAGGCGCTGATCGAGGCGGCCGAGAACGGCAAGTCCGTCACCGCCATGGTGGAGCTGCGCGCGCGCTTCGACGAGGAGGCCAACATCCGCCTGGCCCGCACCCTGGAGGCGGCGGGCGTGCAGGTGGTGTTCGGCTTCGCCGAGCTGAAGACGCACGCCAAGCTCAGCCTGGTGGTGCGCCGGGAAGGCGCCTCCGTGCGCTCCTACGCCCATTTCGGTACCGGAAACTACCACCCGATCACGGCGCGCATCTACACCGACCTCAGCTTCTTCACCTGCGACACCACGCTGGCGCGGGATTCGGCCCGGCTGTTCAACTACATGACCGGCTATGCCAAGCCCAACGCGATGGACGCGATCAGCTTCAGCCCGCTCACGATCCGCAGCACCCTGGTCGAGCTGATCGACGCCGAGATCGCGTTCGCGCGGGCCGGCCGGCCCGCGCAGATCTGGCTCAAGATGAACTCGCTGGTCGACGACGAGCTGATCGACCGGCTGTATGCCGCGTCCGCCGCCGGCGTGCGCATCCTGGCGGTGGTGCGCGGCATCTGCTGCCTCCGCCCCGGGGTGCCCGGCCTGTCCGAGACCATCCAGGTGAAGTCGATCGTCGGCCGCTTCCTGGAGCACAGCCGCATCTTCGCGTTCGGCAACGGCAACCGCATGCCGTCCCGCGAGGCGCGGGTGTTCATCAGCAGCGCCGACTGGATGGCGCGCAACATGGAATGGCGGGTCGAGACCATGGTGCCGGTGCGCAACCCGACCGTGCACGCGCAGGTGCTCGACCAGATCATGGTGATGGGCCTGAAGGACAACCTCCAGTCCTGGCAGCTGGGCCCGGACGGCACCTGGCGCCGGCTCGACCCCGGCAACCGGCCGTTCTCGGCGCACGAGTACTTCATGACCAACCCGTCCCTGTCCGGCCGCGGCAGCGCCGGGGCCAAGCTGGCGCTGCCGATGTCGCGGCCGCTGCCGCGCCGGCCCGACCGGATCCTGGAGGATTGAACCCCGTGGGGGAGCCCATGGCGGAACCCGTGCCGGGGTCCGCCGCCTGCGACGCCTCCGGCCGGCCGCCGCGCTCGGCGGTGGTCGACCTGGGCTCCAACTCGGTCCGGCTGGTGGTGTTCGAGGGCCTGTCGCGCAACCCGGTCACCATCTTCAACGAGAAGGCGGTGGTGCGCCTGGGCCGCGGCCTGGAGACCACCGGCCTGCTCAACCCCGACGGCGTGGAGCAGGCGGTGGAGCTGATGCGCCGCTTCCATGCGGTGGCACGCGGCATGAACGCCGACCCGTTCGAGGTGCTGGCCACCGCCGCGGTGCGCGACGCCCGCAATGGCCCCGCTTTCGTGGAGCGGCTGCGCGGCCTGATGCCGGACGTGCCGATCCGCATCCTGTCCGGCGAGGAGGAGGCGGACTACGCCGCCACCGGCGTGCTGTGCGGCCTGCCCGAGGCCGACGGGGTGGTGGCCGACATCGGCGGTGGCTCGCTGGAGCTGGTGCGGCTGCGCCAGGGCGCCAAGGGCGAGGCGCGGACCCTGCGGCTGGGCGTGATCCGGCTCAGCGACCGGGCCGGCGGCGACCTCGCCCAGGCGCGCACCCTGGTGGAGGCGGACCTGGCCGGCGTCGATTGGCTCCCCGAGGCGGCCGGGCGCACGCTCTACCTGGTCGGCGGCGCGTTCCGCGCCCTGGCACGGCTCCAGATCGCGCGCGCCTTCTATCCCCTCAACATCGTCCACCAGTACGAGCTACGCGCCGATGAGGCGCGCGAGATGACCGGCTG
>CAXUBN010000329.1:0-3112 GCA_964249255.1 uncultured Acetobacteraceae bacterium
ACACCGGCGCCCGCTCGCGCATCCTGTCGACGCGGGCGGCGGCGCGGCTCGGCGTCGGCGCGGACCAGCTCGGCCTCGACCCCGGCGGCGTCACCGCCGGCATCGACCTCCACGAGAGCGTCTTCCATTGGCACCGCTTCCGCACGCTGGCGATCGGGGGCGAAACGTTGCGCGCCCCGGTGCTGACGGTGGCGCCGCTGGACGAGCGGGTGGACCTGCTGCTGGGGGCCGACTGGTTCGCCACCCGCGACGTGTGGATCAGCTGGGCGACGAACCGGCTGTTCGTGCGCCGCACGGCCGCCCCCTGAGGCCCGCTTCCGGGGCGAAGCGATGCGCCCGGCGCAGGACAACCGAGACGGCACCAAGATGGGGAGATCAAGGACGAGATGAGCTTCAGCCCGCGGCGCGGTCCCAGCCAAGCGCGACGATGCCGCACGATCGCAGGGCTCCGCACCGCCGAGGCACCTCCCGCCGCCTGTGCCTTCCCCGGTCCGCGCGGCCGAGGGACAGGCTTGATCCCCGACCCCGGCCCGACCAGCATCGGCTGATCATGGAGGAGGCCGCGGTGCCGTCGCTTGGAGCCCGCCTGCGCCGCCTGCTGTTCAGCGGCCCGGTCGTCGTGGCCGGCGCGGTGGTGCTGGCGGTGGCAACGGGCATCACCTTCGCCTGGCTGCACGTGCTGCGCCCGCCGCCGGCACCCAGCGCCACCAGCGCCTTCATCCAGGTGCTAGGCGGAAACACCAACCCGTTCTGATCGATGAGCCCGCCGTCGACCCAGGGGAAGACCATCGCCGGCGGGATGGGCTGCGTGTGCCTTGACATGATTACGGTATCGGACAGGGTCGCGGTCCAAGTGTCGCGAGGGTCGGACGTGCGCAAGCTGTTTATCTTGATGAGCGGCCTCGCCGTGATCCTTGGCCTGTCCGGCTGTCAGGACCAGTTGATGTCCGACGACCGGATGAGGTCATCCATCGCGGGGGTGCTTGGCGTCCCCCCATCGTCCGTGACGTTGACGGACCGGCGCAGTGATGGCCCCACCAACACCTACGTCCTCGCCCACGTCGCCGGGGGCAAGACCTATGCCTGCACCGTCAACGGCGGCGGCATGCTCGCCCTTGGAATGATGAACCCTCCCACCTGCCAGCCAGCGGCGGTGAGTAGCTGAGCCACCCAGGCTCGTCGTCGGTTCGAGAACACCCTTCCACGGGTTGGAACACGATGCCGGCGCAGGGTCCGGCGATCGATGGCACGACCGCCCTCCCATCCCTGACCGACGCAAGCGGCAATAGGGGGGATGACGACGTCATCGCCGACGTCGGTATGACCGGACGCTCGACACCGCACGGCACGCCCTGCGCGGGATGCGGCCGCTGATGGCTGAGGTTCGCCGATCAGCCGCCTCGCCGAGGCATGGTCTCCCTCCGCTTCCGGCACCATTCAGGATGGGATGGCGATGAAGGCTTCGGCACCGTCCCACTTGCCGGCCAGGCCAGGCACCTCGTCGAGTTGCCGCAGATCCGTGAAGCCATGGCGCTCCTCGCGATAGCGGACGATCTCGAAACCATGCCCCTTGAGCTGCGGAACGTCGTCCAGCTCCCTGGCCGTGGCGTGGTTGAGATCGATCATGCGTCGCCTTCCCCGGTTCGAGCGGACAGGACCGGCGTCGCCGATGAGCGCGAACCCGTTCGGGCACTCCCGAAGCCCTATGTCGGCGCCCCTGGTGCCCAAGTCCAGCCGCAGGTCCCAGGGTCCGGAGCGTCGATCCTGCACGGCGCCGGATGCGTCACCGGCGGCCGTTCGCATCGGCGGACGACGCAACAATTCCACCCGGCCGCATGATGCCCTAAGCCGGCTGCCGCCCCGGGACTGCGGGCTCGGCTGGAGGGGACGCGGTGGCTGCGAGTCACGACATCATCCTGGGCGCAGGCCTGCTCTGCCTGCTCGCCATCTTCGCCGGGCTCCTGTCCGCCCGGTTCGGGACGCCCCTCCTCCTGGTGTTCATCGGTATCGGGATGCTCGCCGGCGAGGATGGACCAGGGGGCATCCGGTTCGACGACGTCCAGGTCGCCTACCTGGCGGGCAGCGTGGCGCTGGCGGCGATCCTATTCCAGGGCGGCCTCAACACCGAGCGCAGCATGATCCGGCAGGCGCTCTGGCCGTCGGTGGGCCTTGCGACGGTTGGCGTCGCGATCAGCGCGGGGCTGGTCGGCGCGGCGGTCAAGCCCTTGTTCGGGACGACTTGGCCGCAGGCGCTCCTGTTCGGCGCGGTCACGGCGCCCACCGACGCCGCCGCCGTGTCGGTCCTGCTCCGGTTGTCGGGGGCCACCGTGCCGTCGCGCGTGGTGGCGGCACTCGAGGTCGAGTCCGGGCTGAACGACCCGATGAGCGTCTTCCTCACCATGGGCCTGGTCGAGGCGCTGACCCTGCCCCAGGGGGTTGGCCTGGGCCACTTGGCCATGCTGTTCGGGGAGGAGATGGGTGGCGGGGCCGCCATCGGCCTCGCCTGCGGCTACGGCCTGCTGTGGCTGTTCCGCCGGCTGGATGCCGAGCACTCGATCTTCCCGGTGCTGGCGGTCGGCAGTGCGCTTACGGTGTTCGGCAGCGCGCAGGTCCTGGGCGCGAGCGGCTTCCTGGCGGTCTACCTGACCGGCATGGTCGCGGGAAACCACGAGCACCAGGCGGACAAGCCGGTGAAGCGCTTCTTCGCGGCGCTCGGCTGGCTGGCGCAGATCGTCCTGTTTCTCATGCTCGGCCTGCTGGTCACGCCGCACGAGCTGCCGCCCGTGATCCTGCCCGCCCTCGCCGTTTCAGCGGCGCTGATCCTGCTCGCCCGGCCCGTGGGCACGATGGCCTGCCTGCTGCCGTTCGGCTGGACGGCACGGGAGGCCGGGTTCATCGCCTGGGTAGGGCTGCGCGGTGCCGTGCCGATCTACCTGACCACCATCCCCCTGCTCGCGGGCGTCGGGATGGGCCGGACGCTGTTCGACGTCGTGTTCGTGGTGGTGATCGTGTCCGTGGCCATCCTGGGCTGGACCATCGCGCCCGCCGCCCGGCTGCTGCTGCTGGCGCGGGACGATTCCGGGGCCGAGTTGCCTGCCTGACCGGCTGGCAG
>CAXUBN010000330.1:0-3100 GCA_964249255.1 uncultured Acetobacteraceae bacterium
GTGCAGGGCGAGCCCGAGCGCGCAGACCGCCGCGAAGGCGAGGGCCGCGCCCAGCGCGGCCGCCCGCAACGTCGCCGGACCGGCGGCGCCGATCGCGAGGACGATGAACACCACCTCGAGCCCCTCGAAGGCGGTGGCCTGGAAGGCGATGGCGAGGGCGGGCACGTCCCAGGATCGGTCGGCGGCGCCCATCGCCGCGAAGCGCTCCTCGTGGCGACGCAGGCTCGCCCGCTCGTCGCGCATCGGGATGAGGCCGGCGGCGCGCCGGGTCGCCTTGCGCAGCCAGCGGGTGCCGAACAACAGCATCAGCACGCCGACCGCGAGCTGAGCGGGCCGGACCGGGACGTGCGGGAGTGCCCGGCCGAACAGCGCGAGGGCCAGGACCAGCACCGCCGTCGCGGCGGCGCTTCCGCACAGCGCCGACCGCCAGCTCCGTGCGGCACCCAGCGCCAGCACCACGGTCAGGGCCTCGATAAACTCGACCAGGGACGCGGCCGCGGACGGCAGCGCCGCCGCCAGAAAATTGGACCAATCCATCGCGGCTCAGGGGAGCATGCCGGCGTCGGACGTGTCGATGCCGACGGGATCCGCGTGATGCAAACATCATCCAGGACATCGGGCAGCCTTCCTATAAGCCCTCGCATGTCAGGCTTCCGTCAGAAATCTCTCCCAACCCACCATGCGGCGCTGCTGCTGGCGATGGGTCTTTCCGCCATCCCGAGCCACCTCCACGCCGAGGTCCCCTCATCCGAACAGGTCGTCGTGCTGGGCGATGCGACCGGCGATGCCCGCGTCGTCGCCCCCACCGCCCAGCCGCTGGATGCGACGGAGCCGACCTCCGTCTTCAACCAGCAGTACATCCAGAACAACGTCCCGCCGCAGGGCGACTACGCCCAGATCATCGCGCTGGCACCCAGCGTCGTGGCGATCGACCAGAACGGTCCCGGGGGCGCATTCTCGGGCGAGGTCGGCATCCGGGGCTTCCAGGATGGGCAATACAACGTCCTCCTAGACGGAATCCCGTTCGGTGACTCGAACAACTACACCCACCACACGTCGGTCTACTTCATGAACCGCGACCTGGGTCAGGTGGCGGTCGACCGGGGACCGGGGACCGCCTCGACCATCGGCGATGCCACCTTCGGCGGCACCATCTCGCTGAACAGCAAGGCGCCCGGGCAACATGCGGCGCTCACCCCCTACGCCGCGGGCGGCAGCTTCGACACCACGCTGTACGGCGCGCAGCTCGATACCGGAACCTTGCCCGGCGGGGTCACGGCGGTGTTCGACGGCGAGCACGCTGCCAGCGCCGGCGCCCTCACGCTGGCCGGGGCGGAGCGCACCAACGTGTTTGGCAAGGTGCTGGCACCGCTGGGCGCGCATGCGACGCTGACCGTGGTCGGGATGTACAACACGACCGACCAGAATTTCGCGCGGGGCGCGTCGCGCGCGCAGATCGCGCTGTACGGCCCCGACTACGGCTTCTCCAACGACCCGACGCAGCAGAACTACTATAAGTACAATGAGAACCACACGCACTCGGATTTCGAGTACGCGGGCCTCCACGCCGACCTGTCCGAGCATTGGCGGCTGGACGACAAGCTCTACACCTATGCCTACAACCTGCACGGCATCCGCGGCATCGACGTGTCGGGAGCCAGCTTCGGCGGCACCACCTACTCCAAGACCGACGTTCCGGGCACCGCGCAGAACAACCAGTATCGCGCCTTCGGCGACACGATCGAGATCCGGCGGCTGTTCGGCTTCGGCGACGCGAAGCTCGGGGCCTGGGTCGAGAACCAGGCCAATGCCTACACGCAGGCCAACATCGACCTGACGCGCGGCAACCTGCTCAGCCCGAACAGCCTGCGCGCCTTCACCTACCTCGATGCCGAGGACCTGCTGACGGTGCAGCCCTATTTCGAGTTCGACTGGCGGCCGTTGCCCGGGCTGACCATCACCCCGGGGGTCAAGTACGACTTCTTCCAGCGCGACCTTCGCGCGCAGGTCAATCTCGGCACCGGGGCGCGGCTGGACTACGTGAAGGAGTACCAGGCACCGCTGCCGGCGGTGACGGCGCACTACGCGATCAGCAGGAACTGGGCGGCCTACTTCCAGTACGCCCAGGGCTTCCTGGCGCCCTACCTGAACTACATCCAGGTTGCCGATCCGACACAGTCCGACGTCAGCCCGCAGAAGACCAGCAACTACCAGGTCGGCACCACCTGGCAGGGCCACGGCCTGTCCATCTCCGGCGACCTCTACTACATCGACTTCTCGAACATGGTGGCCAGCCGCAACGTCGGCGTGAACACGATCTACTTCAACCAGGGTGCGGTCGACTATTACGGCGTGGAAGCGGAGGCGACGGTGCCGGTCGGCCGCGGCTTCAACCTCTATGCCAACGGCAGCGGAAACCGCGCCGTGAACCGGACCACGCACCAGCCGATCGCCAACGCGCCGGAGGCGACGGCCGCCGGCGGAGTGATCTTCAGCAGCCGCACCGTCTATGCCTCGCTGCTCGACAAGTGGGTGGGGAGCCGGTACGGCGATGTCGGGCTGAAGCAGGGGCTGGATCCCTTCAACGAGCTCGACGCCTCGGTATCGTTCTTCCTGCACCAGCACGACCTGCCGCCCTACGTGCTGCGGGTGCAGTTCAACAACCTGCTCGACAGCCGCAAGATCGATCAGTTCGATCTGTATGCGGGGACGAAGCAGACACCGATCTACTACACGCAGCCCGGGCGGAGCGTCTTCGCGTCCGTGGAACTGCCGCTCTAGAACCTTTGATAGAACCCTTGGGATGACGATCTACCGGGCCGGTGCGGCGATGCTGGCGATCGCCTGCGTGCTGGCGGCGGCGGCGCTCTGGCCGCCCGGGCGCGGCACGCTGCTGATCTACTCTGCGATGGGGCCGCCGGGACCGGTGATCGCGGCGTTCCGGCGCGAGACCGGCATCCGGGTCAGCTACGTGAACATGAATGGCAACGCCCTGCTGGCCCGCATCTACGCCGAAGGGCGGCGGCCGGCCTGGGACGTCGCCTGGTTCGTCGGCGATGCGGCGGCGGCGGAGCTGGATCGCGCCGGCCTGCTGCTGCGG
>CAXUBN010000331.1:0-3088 GCA_964249255.1 uncultured Acetobacteraceae bacterium
GTGCTGGACCCGTCGGCGGCGACGCTGAAGGCGGCCGGGCGCGAGGTGGCCGCCCACGCCCGCGAACGGCAGCGCCTGGCCCGGCTGCGCACCCTGCCGGCGCAACTGTCCGGCGGCGAGGCGGTGGAGCTGCAGGCCAACCTGGAGCTGCCCGCCGAGCTGCCGCTGATCGCGCAGGCGGGGGCGGCCGGGATCGGCCTGCTGCGTACCGAGTTCCTGTTCATCAACGCCGAGCGCATGCCCGACGAGTCGGTGCAGGAGGCGGCCTATCGCGACGTGGTGCGGGCGATGAACGGCGACTGCACCACCATCCGCCTGCTGGACTGGGGCGGCGAGAAGCAGAGCGAGGTGCTGACCGCCGCCGGCTTCGCCGCCGGCGGCGCCGACGTCAACCCGGCGCTGGGCCTGCGCGGCCTGCGCCTGCTGCTGGCCCATCCGACCGTGATGGAAACGCAGCTGGCGGCGATCCTGCGGGTGTCGACGGAAGGGCCGGTGCGCATCCTGCTGCCGATGGTCACGGTGCCGGCCGAGCTGCGCGCCGCGCGCGAGGTGTTCGAGCGCGTGGTGCGCCGGATGCGCCGCCGCGGCGTACGGCTGCCGGAAGCGCTGCCGCCGCTCGGCGTGATGGTGGAAACCCCCGCCGCGGCGCTGGGCGCCGGCACGCTGGGGCTCGACGCCGAGTTCCTGTCGATCGGCACCAACGACCTCACCATGTACACCCTCGCGGTGGACCGGGCGTCCAGCGGCGTGGCGCCGCTGTATGATCCGCTGCATCCGGCGGTGCTGCAGCTGATCGGCCATGCCACCGACGCCGCGCTGCGGCTGCGCCGGCCGGTCTCGCTATGCGGCGAGATGGCCGGCAACCCGCTGGTGGTGCCGTTGCTGCTCGGCATGGGGCTGCGCTCGTTCAGCATGAGCGCCGCCGCCATCCCGCGCGTGAAGCGGGTGGTGCGCCAGGCCTCGCTCGACGAATGCCGCAGGCTGGCCCGCCGGGCGATGGAGGAAAGCGATCCGGCCGCCGTGTCGCGGCTTCTCACCGAGTTCGCCGCGCGATAATCACCCCCCGAGATCATTGGCCGACCGCGCGAAGGATGAGCTGCCGACCATGACCGACGATATCGTGAAGGTCCGCCGCGCCCTGCTGTCGGTGTCCGACAAGACCGGCCTGGTGGCGCTGGCGCGTGTTCTGGCGGCGGCGGGAACCGAGCTGCTGTCCACCGGCGGCTCGGCGCGGGCGCTGCGCGACGCGGGCGTTCCCGTCACCGAGGTCGCCGACCACACCGGGTTTCCCGAGATCCTGGACGGGCGCGTCAAGACGCTGGTGCCGGCCATCCATGGCGGCATCCTGGGCCGCCGCGACCGACCCGACCACGTGGCGCAGATGGAGGTGCACGGCATCGCGCCGATCGACCTGGTGTGCGTCAACCTGTACCCGTTCGAGGCCACGGTCGCGTCCGGTGCGTCCCCCGCAGACTGCATCGAGATGATCGACATCGGCGGCCCGGCCCTGATCCGGGCGGCGGCCAAGAACCATGCCCACGTCGCCGTGCTGACCGATCCCGCCCAGTACGGGATGCTGACCGACAGCCTCCGCACCCTGGGCGGCACCACGCTGGCCGACCGCCGCGCCTGGGCGGGCGCCGCCTATGCGCGCACCGCCGGCTACGACGCCGCCATCGCGGGATGGTTCGCGCAGGAGCGGGGCGACCCGCTGCCGGTGCAGCTGGCCGTATGCGGGGTGCGGCGCGAGGTGCTGCGCTACGGCGAGAACCCGCACCAGCGCGCCGCCTTCTACACGGATGGCAGCGACCGGCCGGGCATCGCCACCGCGACGCAGGTGCAGGGCAAGGCGCTGTCCTTCAACAACCTGAACGACACAGACGCCGCCTTCGAGGCGGTGGCCGAGCTCGAGCGGCCGGGCGTGGTGATCGTCAAGCACGCCAACCCGTGCGGCGTCGCGGTGGCGGACGACCTGTCCACCGCATGGGAGCGGGCGCTGCGTTGCGACCCGGTGTCGGCCTTCGGCGGCATCGTCGCCGTCAACCGCACGCTGGACGAGGCCGCCGCCGCCGGCATCGCCGCGATCTTCACCGAGGTGATCGTCGCCCCCGACGCCACGGAGGGCGCCCGCGCCGTGCTGGCGGCGAAGAAGAACCTGCGCCTGCTGCTCACCGGCGCGGTGCCCGACCCGATGGCACCGGGCATGACGGTGCGGAGCGTGGCCGGCGGCTTTCTGCTGCAGTCTCGCGACAACGGCCGCGCCGACGCGTTCCGGGTGGTGACGCGCCGGACGCCGACGGATGCCGAGGCGGCCGACCTGAGGCTGGCCTTCCGGGTCGCCAAGCACGTGAAGTCGAACGCGATCGTCTACGTGCGGGATGGCGCCACGGTGGGCATCGGCGCCGGCCAGATGAGCCGGGTCGACTCCGCCCGCATCGCCGCCGCCAAGGGCGAGGAGGCGGCGCGCGCGGCCGGCCTGGACCGGCGGCTGACGGAGAACAGCGTGGTCGCCTCCGACGCGTTCTTTCCGTTCGCCGACGGGCTCGAGGTGGCGGTCGCGGCCGGGGCCACGGCGGTGATCCAGCCGGGCGGCTCGATCCGCGACGCCGAGGTGATCGAGGCGGCCGACCGCGCCGGGGTCGCCATGGTGTTCACCGGCATGCGCCATTTCCGGCACTAGGTCGGTTCGCGCAACGATCGTGTTTCACGACTTACCTGCCCGGCAAGGTTGATTTCGCGACGCGTTCGCATCGATCCGCGTCCGCTTGAAATTCGCGGCGCGGACGGCGATTGTCCGGTTCATGCGAAAGTTCGATGACCTGTCCGAGCACGAGCTCCTGGCGCTGGCGATTGCCAGCGAGGAGGAGGACGGCCGCATCTACGCCGACTTCGCGCACCACCTGCAGGACAACTTCCCCGATAGTGCCGGCATCTTCTCCGAGATGGCGGTGGAAGAGCAGGAGCACCGCCGCCGGCTGATCGACCTCTACGCCACGCGCTTCGGCGACCACATCCCGCTGGTGCGCCGCCAGGACGTGGCGGGCTTCGTCCCGCGCCGCTCGCCCTGGCAGGTGCAGCGGCTGGGCAT
>CAXUBN010000332.1:0-3075 GCA_964249255.1 uncultured Acetobacteraceae bacterium
GCGCCGATGCGGTCGGCGGCGAACGCGGCGGCGGCGGCGCACAGCACCGCGGCCGCGATCTTGTTGAGTTCGATGCTGTCCATGTCGCCGTGCGGGCCGTCCTTGCGGGGCGGCGGAGCGTATGGGATGCAGCCACCCTCAACAACCCGACCGCCCTCTCCGGGCGGCGCCCGCGGCCGCATTCCCAGGACCGGCATGAACGATGCGCTGATGGCCCGGGTGCGGGCGACGGGTCGGCCGATCGCGTTCCAGGGCCGGAGCGGCGCCTACTCCGACCTGGCCTGCCGGGCGGCGTTCCCGGACTGTGCCACGCTTCCCTGCACGACCTTCGCCGCGGCGATCGAGGCGGTGCACGATGGGCGCGCGGCGCTGGCGATGCTGGCGTGCGAGAACACGCTGGTGGGCCGGGTGCCGGACATCCATGCGCTGCTGCCTGACAGCGGGCTGCACCTGGTGGGCGAGCACTTCCAGCGCGTCGAGCACTGCCTGCTGGTCGTGCCGGGGACCCGCATCGAGCAGGTGCGCCGCGTGCACACGCATCCCGTGGCGATGGGGCAGGTGCGGCGGCTGATCGACGAGCTCCGGCTGGAACCGGTGATCGAGTTCGACACCGCCGGTGCGGCCGAGCTGGTGGCGGGGTGGGGCCGGCCGGAGGACGCCGCGATCGCCTCGTCGCTGGCGGCCGAGCTGCACGGGCTCGCGGTGCTGCGCCGCAACGTGGAGGACGCCGCGCACAACACCACGCGGTTCTACGTCGCGGCGGCGGAGCCGTGCGCGCCGGCGCCGGGTGCGGCGGACGCGATGACGACGGTGCTGTTCAGGGTCCGCAACGTGCCGGCGGCACTGTTCAAGGCGCTGGGCGGGTTCGCCACCAACGGCGTCAACATGACCCGGATCGAGAGCTACATGCTGGACGGGGTGTTCACCGTGTCGCAGTTCCTGCTCGACGTGGACGGCCATCCGGAGGAGCCGGCGCTGGCGCGGGCGCTGGACGAGCTGCGGTTCTTCTCCGACCGGCTGTCCGTACTGGGCTGCTACCCGCGCTCGGCGTTCCGGTCGACGTAGGTCAGCCCCGGGGGCGGCATGCCGGCGTCAGCCGGACGCCAGCCACGACTCGACCAGCTCGCGGGCGATGGCGATGCGGCCGGGAAGCTCGAAGCCGTGCGCCTCCGGGTCGAGAAGCTGCTCGCGGGTCAGCCAGCGCGCTTCCACGATCTCGGACCGGTCGAGCGTCAGTGCGGGATCGTCGGCCTCGGCGTGGAAGCCCAGCATCAGCGAGCCGGGGAACGGCCAGGGCTGCGAGGAATGGTAGCGCACGTCTCGCACCCGCACGCCCACCTCCTCGAACACCTCGCGCGCCACCGCCTCCTCGGCACTTTCGCCCGGCTCCAGGAAGCCGGCCAGGGCGGACAGGAAGCGCGAGCCCGGCGGAAAGCGGGTGCCGCGCGCCATCAGCACGCGGTCGCGGTGCCGCACCAGCATGATCACCACCGGATCGGTGCGCGGGAAGCCGTGATGGCCGTTGGCGCAGCCGAGCCGGTTGCCGCCCTGGTCGGGCCGGTTGGGGGCGCCGCAGGTGCCGCAGAACCGGTGCGCGGCGCGCCAGTTCAGCATGCCGCCGGCCTGCGCCAGCAGCGCCGCCTCGTCGCGCGGCAGCAGGGCGGCCAGCGGACGCAGCTCGACCAGGCTCCAGCCCGTCGTCGGCCAGCCGAGCGCCGCGGCGGGGTCGTCCAGCGCGCCGAGGTCCACCACGAACAGCGCGCCGGCCTCGTCCGCACCCAGGAACACCCAGGGGTGGCGGTCCAGGTCGTCCCGGTCGAGGCCGAGTGCCGCCAGGGCCGGCATGACGATGCGGGGCCCGTCGGCGGCATCCGCGACGAGGTGGCGGCCGCGCCAGACCGGCAGGAAGCGGGTTTGCGATGCGGCAAGATGGCCCGCGATCAGGTCCGGGTCGTCGCGGCGGGGGGCCATGCGGTCGAGCCGGCCGCCGGCGAAGACGTTCACCACGGAAGAGATGCGATCCTGCATGGTTGTGTCCGGTGCCGCCTCGCGTCCCTTGTGGAGCAAGGGGGGTGGCGTGTTAAGAGAGGGACGGGAGGTCGGCAGCGGACGGGCGCCTTGCCAACCCGGTCAGGTCCGGAAGGAAGCAGCCGCAGTGAGTTTCCGCTCGGGTCGGTGTCCGGCCTCCCACCTCCATGCATGACGACGGCGACGCCCAGGGTGTCATGACCCAGGGCGTCATGACCCAGGGCGCCGCCCGGGGCGAGGCCTTGCCGGATCCGCCGGCGGCCGACGGTCCGGGGTTGTTCGGCGACGCTCCCGCACCGGCTCCGATCGCGGCGCCGCCGGCGGTCAAGCACTACCGCGTGCTGGCGCGCACCTACCGGCCCACCACGCTGGGCGACCTGATCGGGCAGGAGGCGACCGTGCGCATCCTGCGCCGTGCCTTCGCGACCGGGAGGGTGGCGCACGCCTTCATGCTCACGGGCGTGCGCGGCGTCGGCAAGACCACCACGGCGCGGATCATCGCCCGCGCGCTCAACTGCATCGGGCCGGACGGCGCCGGCGGGCCGACGGCAGACCCGTGCGGCGTGTGCCCGAACTGTACGGCGATCCTGGCCGACCGCCATCCGGACGTGCTGGAGATGGATGCCGCGTCCCGCACCGGCATCGACGACGTGCGCGAGATCATCGAGGCGACCCGGTTCCGGCCGATGCAGGCGCGGATGAAGGTGTTCATCGTCGACGAGGTGCACATGCTGTCGCGCAACGCGTTCAACGCGCTGCTGAAGACGCTGGAGGAGCCGCCGTCGCAGGTGACCTTCATCTTCGCCACCACCGAGCTGCGCCGGGTGCCGGTGACGGTGCTGTCGCGCTGCCAGCGCTTCGACCTGCGCCGGGTATCGCAGAACGAGCTGGCGGCGCACTTCGGCCGCATCGCTGCCCGCGAGGGGGCGACGGTGGCGCCGGAGGCGCTGGCGCTGATCGCACGCGCCGCCGACGGCTCGGTGCGCGACGGGCTGTCGCTGCTGGACCAGGCGATCGCGCAGGGAAGCGCCGACACCGACCCGGCGA
>CAXUBN010000333.1:0-3070 GCA_964249255.1 uncultured Acetobacteraceae bacterium
CAGGCCGCCGACCGGCTGCAGACGCTGGCGCCGATGCCGGGCTTCCTGGCCCATCTTGGCGGCAGCGGCTTCGCGCTGGTCGCCCCCGGCAGGATCGGTGCCAGCGACGCCGAGGGCATGGCGCTGCGGATGATGGAGCGGCTGCGCGAGCCGATCCAGCTCGATGCGCTGGAGCTGCCGCTGCGGCCGGCGGTCGGCATCGCGCTGTGCCCGGCGGACGCGGGCGACGTGTCCGGGCTGCTGCTGGCGTCCGAGGCGGCGCTGGCCACCGCCAAGGCTCAAGGCGACGGGCGGCACACCCGCGCCAGCGCCGCGCTCGTCGGCGCCTACACGCTGTCCACCGGCCTGGAGCAGGACCTGCAGGCGGCGGTGGCGCAGGGTGCGTTCCACCTGAACTGGATGCCGGCGATCGACACCGCGACCGAGCGGGTGGTGAGCTTCGAGGCGCTGGTGCGCTGGCATCGGCCCGGCCACGGCGAGGTGATGCCGGACCTGTTCATCCCCGTCGCGGAGGCCGGCGGGCTGATCGAGCAGGTCGACGCCTGGGTGCTGGGGGCCGCGTGCCGCGAGGCGCAGTCCTGGGAGCGGGCGCTGGGGGTGTCGGTGAACGTGTCGCCGGTGTGGCTGTCGCACGGGCGGCTGGCGCGGCTGCTGCGCCGGGTGCTGGACGAGACCGGGCTCGATCCCGGCCGGCTTCAAATCGAGCTGTCCGAGCGCAAGGCGCTGGGCGAGGACGGCAACCTGCGCCGCGAGCTGTCGCAGGTCCGCGCCATGGGGGTGCGGCTGGCGCTGGACGATTTCGGCACCGGCTATGCCTGCCTGGGCACGCTGGGCACCTTTCCGTTCGACCAGGTGAAGCTCGACCGGCAGTTCGTGGCGGCGCTGGGGCGCGACCGGCGCGCCGAGGCGATCACCCGCAGCGTGCTGCAGATGGTGCAGTCGCTGGGCATGACCAGCTGCGCCGAGGGGGTCGAGACCGAGGAGCAGATGGCGTTCCTGGACGCGCACGGCTGCGAGGAGATCCAGGGCTACCTGGTCGGAAGGCCGATCCCCAACCTGCCGGGCAAGGGGGTGACACGGGGTGATGCGGGGACGTGACGATGGGCCCTGCTTCGGGCGGGCCGCCCGGCCATGGCGCCGTCACCGCATCCGGTGGACCCCGCCGCCGATGTCGGGCTCGGCCGGCGACCAGGGTGCCGGGGGTGACCGCGGACGCCGGAACGGCGGTCCACGCCCGGCGTTGAGATCCCACTCGAATCAGACGGTGGAAACGGATCATGGCCCGGCTGCTTGTGCTTTACGAACAACCGGATGACCCGGCTCACTTCGCGAACTACTTTCGCGAGGAGCACATGCCGAAGGTCAGGAGGCTGCCTGGCCTCAGGAGTTGCAGCTTCGGGCCTGCCGCTTCGGTTGGAGCGGTGGCGAGGGCGTTCTTCTGGGTCTGGGAGGGCGTCTACGACAGCGTGGATGCGATCCAGGAGACCCACGCCTCGCCGGAAGGCCAGGCGGTGATGGCTGATATTCCCAACTTCTCCCGGATCATGCCGGTTCAGGTGGCCTTGGGCGACTCGGAGGGTTGAGGCGACTGGGATAGAGGCCGCTTTGGAACCATCACCGCGGGGTCGTCCCTCCCCCGCTCGGGTGGTGAGGGAGGTTCGGCCTCGACCTCAGCCGATCTGGGGCTTGATCTTGTCCAACGTGCTGGCCGGAACGCCCGCCATGTTGTTCGACAGCAGGTAGCGCGGGGCGGTCTGCATCCAGCGCTTCAGGGTGATCTCCTCGAACTTGCCGGCGTTCCAGGTCTGGACGATCTGAAGGTCCTCGGAGCCGGTGTTGACGATGCCGTGGCCATAGCCCGCCGGGATGTAGGCCGAGTCGCCCGCCTTCACGTCCGCCAGCTGGCCGCGGCCGCCGGACCCGAACATCGCGACCTTGCCGGTGCCGCTCAGGTAGTAGTGGAACTCGTCCGCGTTCGGGTTCCAGTGCAGCTCCTTCATGTGCCCCGGCTTGATCACCATGAGGCCGCCCGACATGGTTGTGGAGATCGGCCATTCGTCGACGGTCGCGACCTGGAAGCTGCCGCCGTCGAAGTCGCGGCGCGCGCGGGGGTCGCGGGCGAGGCTGAACTTGTGCGTCGACTCGCGTGGCCAGGGCGCGTCGATCGCCTGGGCGATCGGCACAACGGGTCCGGCCTGGATATAGGTCTCCCCCTTGGGGAAGCTGTCGAACAGCGCGGCGCTGATACCGAAGTTCTCGCCCAGCACGTCCTTGGGCGTCACGTTGACCCAATCGGTGATCGAGAAGGTGCCGTGCTCGGAGAAGGCGCCGTTGTCGAACGACAGGATGAAGTGGCAGGGCCTGTCGCCGATGGTCTGGATCGAGTGGCCGTGCCCCTTGGGGAAGAACCACAGGTCGCCCGGGCCGTAGTTGTTGATCTCGGTCTGGCCCGACGGATCCAGCACCACGGTCTGGCAGTGGCCGTCGATCACGTAGGCCCATTCGGCGGCGATCGCGTGCCAGTGCAGCTCGCGCGACGCGCCGGGGTCGAGCAGCATGTGGACGCCGGCCAGGCCCTTCATGATCGGCAGCTGGTGCTCGGTCGACTCCTTGGCCCAGCCGCCCGAGGTGATCTTGGGCCGCGAGCCATCGAGCGAGCGGGTGAAGGCCGGCGTCGCCTTGATGTCGTCGGGATCGTGGTACGCCACCGTCGCTCCCGGCGGCAGCTCCTGCGACTTCAACCCGAACCCGCCGGCGCCCGGCTGGCCCTTGTCGGTTTCCAGCCCCGCCGCCGACGCGGTGCCGGTCAGTGCGATCAGGCCGCCCATGCCGAGGGCCGCCGTGCCCAGGAAGTTGCGCCTGTTGTCGTCCATCTCGTGTTCTCCCGGTGTTTCTTGATTATGTCGAGATAGTCATATCCATGGCGCAGCCTGTAAAGCGCCGGCCGTTGCGGGCCCGATCACCGCAGGCGCGACGGCACGCGGGCGTTGCACAGGTCGAGGCCGCCGGCCGGGCGCACGAAGAACGGGTCGCGCCGGTTGGTGGAGGCGTCGAGGTAGCGGCGGAAGGA
>CAXUBN010000334.1:0-3068 GCA_964249255.1 uncultured Acetobacteraceae bacterium
GAACGCGGCGCTGGCAGACGGCGACGCAGCGTTCGCGGCGACGGTGGCGCGGGTGGTGGCCCTGGTCGACGGAACGGACACCGGCCATGCGCTGCCGCTGGACATCCGCGGCACCGCGTTCCAGCAGCGGGTGTGGCAGGCGCTGCGGACGATCCCGCCCGGCGACACCGTCAGCTACGCGGCGCTGGCCGCCTCTCTGGGCCTGCCCGGCGGAGCGCGGGCGGTGGCCGGGGCGTGCGCCGCCAATGCGCTGGCCGTGGCGATCCCGTGCCATCGGGTGGTGGGATCGGACGGCCGTCTGGTCGGCTACCGCTGGGGCACTGACCGCAAGCGCGTCCTGCTCGCCCGTGAGAGATCAGTCTCGAAGGCGGCACCCCTGAACGGGCTTGGGAATTGAGGTGAGAAGTGCAGGCTCGGGGGATGCTTGATAAGCTCATTCACCGTTCCCGCTTCTGCCAAGGTTCACGAGGCGGTGCCACAAATTGGATCAGCTGAAATACATATCGTAGTTGAATGGTGGTAAAGTCACCCTTTGTGCTTGTCTTCAATAGGTCACGATTACGTAAAAATTTATCATTAACGTCAAGCTGACTTCATGAGGAGTGCACGTGCATGTTATCCATAAGCAACCTATCGAGGGTCACCTCGATCGGTTCTGTATTCTCTTGTCTAGCGGATGCGGCAATAGGTTTGCCGCGAATGAGACGAATTTCACCAGGGCCATAAAGGACTCTGTCGGTTATGATGGGAACTTCTGCTTAACAGACCCAGAGTTGAAGTGGCCGACAGACTTCATACCCGGAAGCGGCGTCGCGTTCGATGGCCATGCGACCCGTGAGCAGATGGAAGCATTCAGGAACGTTGGCATCGTTGACGAACGGACTGTGGTCGTTGAGGCGGTGCGCGCAAACTTCTGCAATACTTATGACTGGAAGAATGAACCACCATGCATCTCCAGCGTATCGGCGCCATTTCCCCTTCATATGCTGCGCTACTTCCTGACCCCAAAGGGAAAGAGCTACCTTCAAACCGTCACGACCAAGGGAGTTTTCGAAAAGCATCCAACACAGAAGAAGACGCTCTGCATCGGAAAGACGCAGTTGGAGATACAAGGTTGGGGTAGATTAAGACCGCAACACTACGATGGAATCGGATCGGGTTACTTAAGCAGGTCGATGGTCAACAACACCTGGACGACGGTCTGTTATCGTCTTTGGATTCCTGACATGCCTGATTGGGCAAGAAGTCCGGCGGTGCAGAAAGCGTTCCCGCTCTTTCAGAAGGTCGGTGATGGCTGGGTCAGTGTGTGGCTGCGTGCCAACGGCTGGGTGGCGGATCAGCAAACCATGTCACTCTACCGGCAGCAAATGCCCTGCAAACAGATAGTTGCACTTTAATCCTGGCATGGACACGGAAGCCTTGACTGTTAATACATACCATAGCTGCCTCGTGGATCGATCAGTCAAGAACCATCAGCGACTTGATTACTGCGTTACCTGCGATCCAGGAAGAGGAAGGACGTTGCGCTTCCAGTCGCGGGATCATCATGCGCTGACCGAAGGTCAAGACACAGCAGCTATCTGCTCATTGGTAAATGACGTGATTGGGGTAATCCATATCGACGATTTCTTATCGAAACGGAGCCGCCGACTCGTGTCCAGCATAGAGTTGTTCACAGAGGGATGAACGACCATCTCTGGCTCGATATCAAGACGCCGCCGCGGTACGTCGAGGCGACCTGCGGAGCGTTCCAACCGGTCAGCGCGACGACAATTACCCGCGATACCTTCCATCCCGTCGATCAATGATCCAGTTTCGCTATCGCAAGTTCGGCGATGGCCAGGCTGACGATTGGCACCTCTCCGTCCTGGATGGACCAAGCCGCCGACAGCTCCGCCCAAGCCATTATCCACAACAGGAGTCGCGAAGGCTCCAGATCAGCGATGTCTGTGACCAGTGCCAGACGGTTCGAGAAAACGTCGGCGGATGTCGCGATCGGCGGCATCGGATCCGAAGGATCCGGATTGCAGAACAGGTTCGCGTAATCGAACCCGCGCTCTCCAAGCAGACCCTTGGGATCGATCGCGAGCCAGCCGCGCGCGCCGAAGTCCAGGACGTTGTCATGATGCAGATCACCGTGAAGGACGACCACATCCCGCGGATCGGAAAGGAGAACCCGCGCCGCGGCGGCACTGCGCTCCATGATGCCGCCCTGAAGGGCGGCGGCTGCCGCCAAGTCGGAAAACCATGCCTGCAACGGCGTGAGGTTCGGTGGCGAACTCGCCCGTATCACCTGCAGGCGATGGGCTACCGAACACAGGATGCGGCAGGCTTGGGCATCGCCGCCCGATCGCGACATGGCCGCCAGGGACCCGGTGCCCATCGCCCGTTCCATCAGGAGGGCGCCCCCTTCCCTTGCCGGCACGCGGGCGGCTCCGTCCCCATCCTACCATTCCATGAGGGCGCCGCCCATATGATCCTGCGGGTCCGCGGACAGCTTGAGCATCGCGGGCAGACCGGAGGCCCACACCGGGAGGAGACGGCTGGACTGGGTGAGGATGTGTTCCCCGTCCGCCACTAGGTCCCAACGAGCGAGAGAGTGGCTGACGGCCTTAGCGCCCGGTCGTCCGGAGAACGGCCGAGAAGGGGAAGCCACAGGCCAGGATCCCCTGTCGTTCCTTACCGCTTGTTCCGCGCCCTCAGCAGCCGCTGCATCTTCTCCCGGATCCGGGCTCCCTCCGCCTTGTCCGGCAGGTTCTCGGCCTGGCTGAAGCGGAAGCTGATGTCGGGCCGCTTCGCCGACACGATGCCGATGCTGATGGTGGAGATCCGCAACAGGCAGCTGCCCAGCAGGGCGCCGGCCGAGGCGACCGCGCCCAGCTGGCGGGTGGTGCGCCGGTCGGTGAACAGGCCGGCCAGCTGCAGCCCGAGCGGCAGCAGGATGCCGAACCCGGTGACGCCGATCCGCTCCACCCGGCCGGCCGGCGTCTTGAGGGCCTCGCCGACGCCGGCATGCTCGTAGGTGCGGTCGGCGACCAGGCTGGCGCCGAACTCGACCGCCAGCGCCA
>CAXUBN010000335.1:0-3062 GCA_964249255.1 uncultured Acetobacteraceae bacterium
GACGCCGACTGCGCTCTGGCCCGCCTGCTGTGCCACGTCGGCCAACCGGCCCCGGTCGCGGACGACCGGCTAGATGGCGTCACGGCCGGTGCGCTGCGCATCTCGGTGGGCGCGCGGCTGCTGTCCGGCGAGCCCTCGCACGAGGGGCTGGACGGGTCGGCACGGATGGCACGCGAGATCGCCGACGTGCGGCGGATCATCGACAAGATCGATCTGCTGCTGCGATGCTGGCCGACGCTGGAGCGGCTGGACCCGGAGCCGCGCTTCGCCTCGGACGCGCCGCTGCGGCGGCGGGCGGATCCGGGACGGGATATCTGAAGGGACGGCCAGGGGCGTCACGCGTGAGCGTGCTGCGCACGACGCCCCTGGACCCCGGCAAAGGCGAGCCTTTGCGATCCGATCATCAGGAACAGGATTTAAGCCGAATGAGCCAGCGCGCCGTCCATCTCGATACGCCGGCCCTGGAGCCGGGGATCACGCGCTTCTGGCTGATCCGGCACGCGCTGGTGGAGCAGAACGCCAGGCTGCGGCTGTACGGGTCGCTCGACGTGCCGCTGTGCCCGGACAGCCTGGTGGCGCAGGTGCCGATGTACGAGGCGCTGGCCGCGCGGCTGCCGCGGGATGCGGCCTGGATCGCCACCCCGCTGTCCCGCACCCAGCGCACCGCCCGGGCAATCCAGGAGGCCGGCTACCCGGAAACCGCCTGGACGGTCGAGGACGGCCTGACCGAGCAGTCGATGGGCGAGTACCACGGGCTACGCCATCACGAGCTGCCCGGGCGGCTCGCGATCCCGGCGCACCCGTTCTGGCCGATCTCGGCCACGGAGGTGCCGCCGGGCGGCGAAAGCATGGAGCAGGTCTGTGTGCGTGTCGCCGCCGCGTTGGAGCGGCTGGCGGAACGGCATGACGGAAGCGACATCGTCGCCGTCAGCCACGGGGGCGCGATCCGGGCCGCCTGCGCCCACGCGCTCGGCATCGATGCCGCCGCGGCGCTCAGGCTGTCGGTGCAGAACCTGTCGCTGACGATCCTGGAACGCCACCCCGCCGCCTGGCGCGTGGTGGCGATCAACGAGATGCCCGGCGTCTGACCTCGTGGACATCAATCGCCGACGGTGATCGTGCCCAGGCCGCTGCTCTCCCGGGTCAGCGGCCCGGTGACGCGGGCCAGCACGATCGAGCCGAAGCCGGCGATGGCGGCGCTCCCCGTACCGACCGTGGCGCCGATCCGGATCGTGCCGCGTCCGTTGTCCTCCAGCGCCACGCTGCCGATGTCGCCGCGTGCGACCGTCACCTGGCCGACCCCGCTGACCGATGCCGCGAGCGCCGGCATCGCGGCCTCCTCGATATCCAAGCTGCCGCTGCCCGCCAGCTCGACCTGCACCGCACCGCGGACCCGGCCCAACACCACGGCGTCGTGGCCGGCGAGCGTCGCCGCCAGGGTCGCCACCTCCGGATCCCGGAGCCGGACGGCGCCGGCCAGCTGCAGCGCCAGCGTCCCGCCGACCCTATCGATCGCGTAGTCGGGGGCGCCGGCATCGTCGATCGACAGCGCGAAGCCGGGCGGCACCCGCACCAGAAGTTCCAGCGTCGGCGTGAAGGACGTGGACGGCCGCCAGCAGCCGCCCGGAACGGCACCCAGCCGAGCCACGGCGCCGGACGCGGCGCGCAGCCGGTCGATCTCCTCCGGGTGATCGGCGACCGCGTGCACCGCGATCTGGCCGTGCAGGGCGGCGTCACCGCGGATGATGACGTGGCGAGCGCAGGAGGTCTCGATGCCCAGGCTGGCACCGTCCGGCTGGAGGTCCAGCGCGGCCGCTGCCGCGGGTCCCGGCCGGAACGGCAGCAGGACGGCGAGGGCAAGGATCAAGACGAGCTGGCGGGGCATCGGAGGCTCCATGATGAGGGACATCACGAGGCCGTTGCACCCGCCATACCACCGCGTAACCCTCTGATGATGCAATCAGCCTGAGCGGCAGCGTTATGGCGTTCCGGTCGGAACCGCCACCTGTTGGCCAGATCGGCCATGTCCTACCCGCCCATGGCGGCCGGCAGATTCAGCGTTCGGTAACGAACGTCTCGCATGATCGATGCCGCATGCAGGACGTCGCCGATCATGGCCAACGACCAGATGACCGGGGTATCGGTGACCGTCGCCGCCGCTGCGCCCGGCCCCGGCGCGGCCGCAGCGGCCCGGTCGACGGGCTTCTCGTTCCGCGAGTTGCTGTCGGACCTCAACCCGTTGCAGTACATCCCCGGCGTCGGTGCGATCTACCGTGCCATCACCGGCGACGAGGGCAACAAGGACCTCCGGTTCGTGGCCTCGCTCGGCACCAGCTTCGCGCTGGGGGGCCCGGTGGGGGTCGGCATCACGGTGGCGGAGCGGGTGACCGGCATTGATCCCGAGCGGATCGGCCGGCACCTGCTGAGCGGGCTGTTCCACTCGGGCAAGCCCAGCCCGGCGCCCACGGCGTTTCCCGCGAACGTACCATCCGCGGCCGGCAGCATCCCGGGCGCGGCCCGTCCATGGACCGCCGAGGAGCTGACGGCCTACGGCGTGAAGGGCACCGGTGACGGCGAGCTCACGGCCGGCAAGCTGAGCAGCGCTGACGTGCTGAACACGCTGGAACTCCGCCGGCTCGCCAACGGCTACGCCTGAGGGAAGCCAGGGGCCCCTGCCCCCGGACCCGCCAGGAGCCACGGGCCTTGAGGATCGGGTTGCGAGGGCCGGCCTTCGCCGGGGTCCAGGGGCGTCGTGCGAAGCACGCTCTCGCGTGACACCCTTGGCCTTCCCACGCCCGACGGCTCCGCCTATCTGCCTCCGGATGGCGGCAGGCAGACAGAACACGGCCCTCGATCTGCCGCGGCGCTTCGCCGACTGGTTCGCCGGCCGCGGCTGGGCGCCACGGGCGCACCAGCTGGCGGTGCTGGCGGCGGCGCAGGCGGGCGAGGACGTGCTGCTGGTGGCGCCGACCGGCGGCGGCAAGACGCTGGCCGGCTTCCTGCCCAGCCTGGTCGAGCTGGCCGAGACGGGCGACGCGGGCGTCTTGCACACGCTCTACGTC
>CAXUBN010000336.1:0-3041 GCA_964249255.1 uncultured Acetobacteraceae bacterium
GGACAGCGCCGCCGACAGCGCCCCGGCCGCCTCCTCGTGCAGCATCACCCGTTCCTCGCCGCGCAGGATCGGCCGTGCCGCCTCCTCCCGCAGCGCCAGGCTGGCATACTCGCCCTCCACCACCCGCACCGCGCCGCGGGCCACCAGCTGGCGGATCACGCCGCGCCAGAACCCGTCCGGCTTCTCCCGCCCGATGCCGTAGAGCGCCAGCTGGTCGTGCCGGTGCCGCTTCACGCCCTCGGTCTGCTTGCCGCGCAGCACCGCCACGATGTGCAGCGCCCCGAACATCTGCCCGGTGCGGTAGATCGCCGACAGCACCTTCTGGGCCGCCACCGTGCCGTCAAACAGGGCCAGGGGGTTGCGGCAGGTGTCGCAGTGGCCGCAATCCTCGGCGAGCTCCTCGCCGAAGCAAGCGAGCAGCGCGCGGGTGCGGCAGGAAGTCGCCTCGGCGAGCCCGATCATCGCCTCCAGCCGCTGGCCCATGACCCGCTTCTGCGCCGGGGGCGCCTGGCTCTGGTCCAGCCAGTGCCGGGCCCGCGCCATGTCCTCGGCGCCGAACAGGAGCAGCGTGTCGGACCGGAGCCCATCGCGGCCGGCGCGGCCGATCTGCTGGTAGTAGCCCTCGGGGCTGTCCGGCATGTCGAGGTGCACCACCGAGCGCACGTCGGGACGGTCGATGCCCATGCCGAACGCGATGGTGGCGACGATCACGATGGGCTCGCCGGACCGGAAGCGCAGCAGCCCCGCCCGCTTCTCGATCGGCGCCAGGCCGGCATGGAACGGGATCGCCGGCCAATCGCGCTCGCGCAGCGAGCGGGCGATGCGCTCCGTCTTGTTGCGGCTGCCGCAGTACACGATGGAGGCGGCGTCGCGGTGCCGCCCCAGCGCCTCCAGCAGCTGGTTCAGCTCCGACCCCTTGGGCCGCGCCGCGATGTGCAGGTTGGAGCGGTGGAACGACGACACCAGCAGCTCGGCGTCCGGCATCGCCAGCGCGTCGATGATGTCGGTGCGGGTGCGCGGGTCGGCGGTGGCGGTGAGCGCGATCCGGGGCACGCCGGGCAGACGTTGCGGGAGCTGCGCCAGCGCCCGGTACTCGGGCCGGAACTCGTGGCCCCAGGCCGATACGCAGTGCGCCTCATCGATGGCGATCACCGAGATCTCCAGCCGCGACAACCGTTCCAGCATGCTGCCGGCCAGCAGCCGCTCGGGCGACACGTAGAGCAGGTCGAGGCGACCGTTGTTGAGGTCGCTCCGGATGCGTGCGGCCTCGTCCGGCTCCAGCTCGGAATGCAGGGCGGCCGCCCGGACGCCGAGCTGGCGCAGGGCTGCCACCTGGTCGTCCATCAGCGCGATCAACGGCGAGATCACCAGCCCCATGCCGGGGCGGCAGAGTGCCGGAAGCTGGTAGCAGATGCTCTTGCCGCCACCGGTCGGCATCAGCAGCAGGGTGTCGCCGCCCGCCATCACGCGGTCGATCGCCTGCCGCTGCAGGCCGCGAAAGCCTGGAAACCCGAACACCCGCGACAGCACGGCGTCCGGATCGTCCCAGCCCGCGGCGATCGGTGCTCCCGGGCCAGCCGGGAGGTCAAACGGGGGGCCGGGCGGGACGTCGGCGCCGATCAGCATGGCGCCGGACGGCTCGACGACTCGGGGCGCCGCCGGATCAGCCGGACGTCGCCACGAAACTGATCTCGACCCGGCGCGCCGCGACCGCCGGCTGCTCGTTGGAGGGTGGCCGCGGGTTCTCGCGCACCTGCGCCGCCGGCACGCCATCCGCCTCCAGCCCGGCAGCCACCGCATCGGCACGGGACGCCGACAAGGCCTGGTCGGCATCGATGTTGCCGTGCGCCGCGGCATAGCCGGCCACCATCACGGTCGTGTCCGGGTTGCGCTTGGCCACCGCGGCGGCGAGCGACACCACGTCGTCGGCGGGGGCCATGATCCGGGCCGAGCCCGTGTCGAAGAACACGACATACTTGTGGCCGGTCTCGCCGCCGCCATTCTCCGTGCTGGCGCAGCCCGGCAGGACGCCCGACAGGAGGCCCAACAGGAGGAGCTGGGGGACGGCGGCGACAGGTAGGCGACGCATTGATCGGGTTCCCGGAGATGACGGCCCTACAGGTGCCGCCGTCGCCGGGTATCGTCAATCCGGCGCCATATCGATCAGGGCGGGCCGTCAGGATCAGGTTGGCAGGATCAGGTTGGCAGGATCAGGTTGACAGGATCACGCTGCCGCCGCGGTGGCGTGGCCGCCGGCCAGCCGCCAGATGCGGTCCAACCGTTCCACGCCGGTCAGCCGGTGGGCGATCAGGATCACGGTGCGGCCAACCGCGACACCGTTCAGGGTGGACAGGAAGCTCTGCTCGGTCTGCGCATCGAGCCCGGCACCTGGCTCGTCCAGGATCAGGATCGGCGCCGGCGACAGCAGGGTGCGGGCCAGTGCCAGCCGCCTTGCCTGACCGCCGGACAGGCCGCCGCCGTTCTCGCCCAACCAATTGTCCAGTCCATCCGGCAACGCCCGCACCACGTCGCCGACCGCGGCCTGTTCAAGCGCCTCCCAAAGCTGGGCGTCGGTGGCATCGGGCCGGCCGAGCAGCAGGTTGGCGCGAACGGTGTCCTCGAACAGGTGGGTGGACTGGCTCAGCCAGGCGAAGCGGCCTCGCAGCACGGCGGCGTCGAGGTCGGCCAGGTCGGCGCCGCCCAGCGTGACGGCGCCATGCTGCGGCACGGCCACGCGCAGCAGCATGGCCGCGAGGGTGGACTTGCCGCAGCCGGACGGCCCCAGCACGGCGACCCGGGCGCCAGGCGGGATCTCGAGCGACAGGTGCTGGAACACCGGCGGCCGGTCCGGCTGCCACCGGAAGCCGACGTCGCGGAAGCGCAGGGCGTTGTCCTGCGGCAGCGCACCGGCCTGCGGCGCAACCCTGGGCGGGGATGACGCCGGCGCGTCGTTCTCCGCGACACCAGCCTCGACCACGCGCCGGGCGGCATGGCCGATGTGACCGGCCAGCGCCCCGGCCCGGGTGAGGCCGCCGGCCCCC
>CAXUBN010000337.1:0-3032 GCA_964249255.1 uncultured Acetobacteraceae bacterium
GAGGCCGCCCATCACCCCCAGCACCAGCCGGCCGCAGCCCCGCGCCAGCGCGGCGATGGCCGGGTCGCCCAGGCCCGCCCAGGTTGCCCTGGACCCGGCCGCCGCGGGCTGGGCGGCGCCGGTGGGGATGGCGTTCGCCTGGCTCATGGGCGGCTCATGGCGTGTGCCGGCCCGGTCGAGTTACTGGCCGAGCGCCGGGGCGCCGGCCACGTTGGTCCAGGCGTGGCGGACGTGGGTCTGCACGTCGGCCGGCAGTGGGACGTACTGCAGGGACCGCGCGGTGGCAGCACCGTTGCTGTAGGCCCAGTCGAAGAACTTGAGCACCGCGGCGCTGCGCTGAGGATCCTTGGGGTCCATCGGCAGCAGCACGAAGGTGGCGGACACGATCGGCCAGGCGTTCTCCCCGGGGGTGTCGAGCAGGTCCACGGCGAAGTTCTGCGCGCCGTCCCAGTCGGCGCCGGCGGCGGCGGCGGTGAAGCTGGCGAGGTTCGGCGTCACGAACGCGCCGGCCTTGTCCTTCAGCTGCACCGTGGTCAGGCCGTTCTTGCTGGCATACGCGTACTCGACGTAGCCGATGCCGCCCTCGGTGTTGCGCACGGTGGCGGCGACGCCGTCATTGCCCTTGGCGCCGGCGCCGGACGGCCAGGCGATCGAGCTGGCGGCGCCGATCTTGGACGCCCAGTCCGGGCTGACCTTGGCGAGGTACGAGGTGAACACGAAGGTGGTGCCCGAGCCGTCGGCGCGGTGCACGGGGGCCACCGCGGTGGAGGGCAGCGTCACGCCGGGGTTCAGGGCGGCGATCTTGGGGTCGTTCCAGGTGGAGATGTCGCCGGAGAACAGGCCGGCCAGCACCGCGCCGGTGAGGTGCAGCTGGTTCGGGCGGACGCCGGGCAGGTTGATGATCGGCACCACGCCGCCCATCACGGTGGGGAACTGCAGCAGGTGGTTGGCGGCGAGTTTGTCGGTCTTCAGCGGCGCGTCGGAGGCGCCGAAATCCACCGTGCGGGCGATCACCTGGTTCTGGCCGGCGCCGGAGCCGAGCGCCTGGTAGTTCAGCCCGACGCCAAGGGTCGGCCGCTCGGCGGCACCCCAGGCGCCGTAGATCGGGGCTGCGAAGGTCGAGCCGGCGCCGGTGATGTCGACCGCGCCGGCCGGGGCGGCGGTCGCGGCGAGCAGGCAGGAGGCGCTTGCCGCAGCCAGCAGTCGAGACCGGATCGAAGAACGCATGGGGGGTTCCTTGGGGCGCGTGACGACCGCCCGATGGCCGGCGGATGTCGCGGCTTCTAGACGCGGGTCGCGGCATCCATGTTACAGATATATGACAGTTCGATGACAACAGTCGGGCGTGCGACTTGGTTCTGCGCTGGTTGGCCCGGATATCGCCATGCCTGATGTTTGGGTCGCGGATGTTGGGGGGCGAAAGCGCTGGGTGGCGTTGCTTGAGGGTGCGCCAGCGCCGGCACCATGGGTGCCGGAGACCAGGGCGGCATGGCCCGAGCGGGCGGACACGCGCCGGACTCAACCAGGTCGGTCGTCACCGCCGACTTCCGCCAGATCGTCCGCCGGTTGCAGGACGCGGGTGCGTCGCGCCGTCGACACTGCCGCTGCGAAGCGCGGGGGCCACAACACGTCGGAGATCTCAGCGTCGACCTCGGCCGAGAGCGCGAAGACGTCGATCGCTTCCGCGCAAGTAGCGCCCGCTCCGGCACGCTGTTCGCACGCGTGCCGCACTGACCACGGCGGATGCGTCGAAGACGATCAAGGGGCCGGCGGGCCGCGGCGCTCGGCATTGTAGGCCTCCAGCTCGGCGTCGATGTCACCGTCCGCCAATCCGCCCTCACGGGCCTCGGCCTTCGCGTCGGCGATGGAGGACGCGAACTCAGTCGGGCCTTGCCGCGGCCGGAGCATGCGGCTGACCAGGCGTCCCATCGCCGCGCGGGTACGCTCGTCGGCCGGCGCGGCGACGGCGCCGGCCTCGATGGGGATCGGAACCTCGACCATATCGGGCATGGGAAGCTTCCGTATAAGCCTAGCCGCGTGCCGGCCTCCGGCAAACCGCCACGCATCACGAGGGGTACTATCACGGACGATGGAGCGCCGAATTCAGGCTGGAGCAACCCGTCGACTTGGTGCCATCGGAAAGGCCCCACGGGTGCCCCGGACAGGATGCCGTCCGTCGCTCCGTTCGGCAGGCGTGGGCCGGCCGGATTATCCTCCCGGAAGCCGGTCCACCCAGCGGACGACGGACTCGTCGGTCATGACCCCGCCGGGCCAGGGTATGGCGGGCCGGTAGGCGACGTTGGCGCCGCGGGCCCGGTGCCGGTACACCTTCATCGCGTAGAGCAGCGTCGCGTGCCCGCTCGGCAGCGGCGCGGAGGCGAGATCGAGGTAGTCGGTGTCGGCGCCGGTCTCCAGGCCGATCCGCTCCGTCCCGGGCAGGCGGTCGAGCAGGTCCACGAAGTTCAGGCAGGCGCTGGCGCAGTGCGGGTCGGTCAGCACCAGGACGGCATGCGCGAACGGCGACGGTCCAACCGGGGCCGTCGCCGCGGACGGCGGGCTCGCCTGCCGCAACAGGGGTTGCCGCGCGTCCACGGCCTCGGCCATGCGGTGCGCCAGGCGATCCCATTCGGCCGCCTCGTCCGCGTGCCCGGCCGCCCGGATGTCCGTCACCTCCGCGCGCATGGTGTCCCGGTTCCGCGGCGACACCCGCCAGTCCACGGTGCCGTCGAAGCCCGCATCGACGGCATCGACCGGGCCCTGTCCCCACAGGGCCGCCGCGACATCGTCGCCCCACTGGCTGTTGCCGCCGCCGTTGCCGCGCAGGTCGATCACCACCCGGCGGGCGGCGTGCAGCTCGGCCGCGTGCGCGCGCAGCGCCGCGACCATCGCCCGCATGCGCGCCGCATCCGCGCCGGTCCAGGTGAAGGAGGGCAGCGACACCAGCCATGCGTCGCCGACGCGGCGCAGGCCCAGGGGCGGCACGACGATGGAGCTGGCCCGCTCGATCCGCTCCGACAGCGCCGCCGCGTCGA
>CAXUBN010000338.1:0-3028 GCA_964249255.1 uncultured Acetobacteraceae bacterium
TCCCACCATTGACCCCGCCTAGTCCCATGCCGTTGCTGCCGCGATAATCCGGCAGCGACGGTCCGCCCGCGCGGTCCAGCAGCGGTGCCTCGCCATATCCCGGCAGGGGCCCACAGCCTCCCAACAGGGACATGCCGAGCAGGATCGGGATCCAAGGGTCTCGACCCTTGGCGGGTCCAGGGCAGCGCCCTGGCCTTTGCTCCCTATTCCTCCGCCGCCGGATCGACCAGATCGAAGAACGGCTGCCGATCCACGGTGAAGTGCCTGCTGTAGAACGGGTCGTGCCGATACCGGGGGTTGTCGCCCCAGCGTTCCTGCATGGTGCGCGTTTCGGCATGAAAGCGGGCCTCGTGCTCCGGCCGGTCGTCGCTGCCGCGCGACAGGCTCTCGTGGTGATAGGCGGTGAACTCGGCGCACCAGACGATGCGGTGGCCGGCCTCGCGGACCTTCAGGCACAGGTCGATGTCGTTGTAGGCGACCTTGAGGTGCTCCTCGTCGAAGCCACCGACGGCCCGGAACACGTCCGCGCGGATCAGCATGCCGGCGGCGGTGACGGCCGTGACCTCGTGGCTCAGCATGGCGCGCCCGATGTAGCCGTAGTCGGTCAGCGGTGCCCCCCGATGCACGTGGGCGGCGACGCCGGCCGGACCCACCACCACGCCGGCATGCTGGATGGTGTCGTTCGGATACAGGAACTTGCCGCCGACGATCGCGATGTCGGGAGACGACAGCATCTCGCCCACGATCGTGCGCAGCCAGTTCCTGTTGTCCACGAACACGTCGTTGTTCATGAAGAAGAACAGCTCGGCATCGTTGCCCTGCGTCGCCAGGTTGTTGAGGCGCGAGTAGTTGAAGTCCTCCTCCACCGTCAGCACCCGCACCCGGTCGCGGCGTGCCACGCGCTTGATGAAGTCGGCCGCCTCGCGCGTGATCGACCAGTTGTTGACCAGCACGATGTCGACGTTGCGGTAGTCGGTGTGCGCCAGCAGCGCGTCCACGCAACGCCGGGTGGTGTCGATCTGGTCCTTGAACGGGATGATGATCGAGACCCGGGGCTCCGTCTTCTGCCTCCACTGGACGCCGTAGAGCGTCAGGCCGCGGATCGACTCGACGGTGGCCTTGATGCCGCGCCGCTGGAGGTGGTCGCCGACCGCCTGCACGCCGGCGTCGATCGCATAGGTCTTGTTGCCGATGTTGACCGCGGTCGAGTTCGGCGTCTTGCGCCAATGGTAGAGCACCTCGGGGACGTGGTGGACCTCGGCCGCCGGGATCGCCTCCACCAGCCGCAGGATCAGGTCGTGGTCCTGCGCGCCGTCATAGGCGGGGCGAAGCGGCCCCACCTCGGCCAGCACCTTGGCCTCCACGAACAGCAGGTGGCAGATGTAGTTGCAGCCCAGCAGGTAGCGGTAGTTGTAGTCGGGCTTCAGGTTGGGCTCGAGGAAGTAGCCGGCCTGGTCGATCTTGTCCTCGTCCGAGTACAGCATGCGGGCACCGGTGCGGCCGGCGGCCCGCACCATGAGCTCGATCGCGACGTCGACCAGCAGGTCGTCGTGGTCGAAGAACGCCACGTAGTCGCCGCGCACGGCGGCCAGCCCCGCGTTGGTGGCGCCGCTGATGCCCAGGTTCTTCTTCAGCGTGATCGGCCGGATGCGCGCGTCCCCCTCGGCATACTTCCGGATCCGGGCCGCGATCTCCGGCGACTTGGCGCCGTCGTCGACGATGATCAGCTCCCAGTTGCGGTAGGTCTGGGCGATCACGGAGTCCACCGCGGCGGTGAAGTCCGACATCATCGGCTTGTAGGTCGGCACCAGGATGCTGACCAGCGGCTGGAACGCGGCCTCCGCCTGGGGCAGCTGCGCGCGCTCGGCCGACACACGCGCGCGCAGCCGGTCGTAGTAGCGCCGGGCCCAGCGATCGTAGTCGCCCAGGTTGTAGGTGGGCTTGGGCACCACGTCCGACACGTCGGTGCGCAGCCGGTTGATCTCGCCGTAGAGCCGGTCGACGGCGGCCTGGATGGCGAGCAGCCGCGCTTCCAGCTGGTCGTCGACCAGCGTGGTGGTGAGCGGGCTGCCGGACAGCTCCACGTCGTCCGGCGTCACCACGAAGCGGAAGGTCTGCTGGCCGCCGCGCCGGAACGCGTTCGGCAGGATGATCTCGAAGCCGCAGTTCGGGTCCCCGCCGAGGGCGGCCGCCACGTCGCCGCGGTAGCGGTCGGCCTTGACCTGCGCCACCCGGACGCCGTTCGCGGTGAGCAGGATGTGGCAGCCGCCGGTGCGCTCCTGCGTGAACGGGTCCTGCCGCACCACCCAGCCGCGCAGCACGCCGCCCTTCATGCCGTCGATGAAGCTCATGAACTCGAAGGTTCGGTGCAGGGTGAAGTCGTATTCCTCGTGCTGCACCTCGGAGTCCGCGGCATCGAGGTGCGGCACCACGGTGCGATCGCCGAAGCGGAACGACAGCGTGTGGGGGTTGTCGTCGATGAACTCGGCCGGCAGGTCGAAGCTGAAGCCGAGGCAACCGCTCGGATGGCCGATCGCCGCCTGCACGTCCTCGCGCAGCTGGTCGCAGGCGACCTGCGCCACCTCCTGCCGATCGATCAGCACGTGTAGCCGGGTGGGCAGGCTCGGATTGCGGGTATCCACCGCCCAGCCGCGTGCCACGCCACCGTTGAAGGAGTCGACGTAGCCCAGGAACGGCGACGGCCGGCTGCGGACGGGCTGCGGGGCCCGGGGGGCCGGTGGCGGAACGGGCGCCGGCACCTCCGGGCGCCGCTTTCCCTTCGGGGCCGGCTTCGCGGCAGCTGGCGCACGTGTCCTGGTCTGGCTCATCCCATCCTGCTCCGCGAACCGCAGCGCCATCGGCCCTGGGTGCCACCGATCAACGGTTTGATCGCGCATAGCGCCTCAGCCGGCATCGTCAACCGTTATCCGATCCCCCGGGCCATGGCGAGTAGGTCGTGGCGAGTGGGCCGTGGCGAGCTCGGCCAGCCTGCGCGCCAGGCCGGCCTTGGCGCGGCCGGCGTCGCGCC